>NZ_JACKZU010000159.1:0-18184 GCF_014222165.1 Nostoc sp. 2RC | reverse complement strand
AGATGGGGCAGAGGGGCCGAGGGAGAATAATAACTTCCCAGTCAACACCCCTATTTAAGTAAATATCATTATTGATTTTTAACAATTCAGATACGAATTACATGGTATTACTTACGTAATTCTAGAACAGCGATCGGTAAAAGCATTTTTGCTTCAACTCAAGAATGCTCTGCCACAGGCATTGCACTCTGCTGTTTTTATATCGGGAGATTTATGTCAATAAGTTTATTTAATAACTGTCTCGATAGAATTACTTCAAAAATTTATAATATTTGTTACGAAAACTACAAAGGATTGACTAAAAATCCTAGATGGCTTTTGATGCGTAAAATAGCTCGATTTAAAATTGGGCGAGCTATTGTGATGTATTTCTTAAAACCCTTAGCTAAATTAGATTTTAATGATACCAATTCTTGTTTTCCAGATTTAAATGTAGATGAAGTTGTTAACTATCTCAAAACTGAAGGTATATATTTGGGAATTCAATTACCTGAAAATATTGTTCAAGAGATAGTGGAATTTGCTTATTCAACACCTTGTTATGGTAACCGAAAAACAGATATGGGTTTCTTTTACCATAAGAAAGAACACGCACAAACTAAGTTAGGAAAAAATTTCATTATTGGTAGTTATTTTAATACAGGTTTACTTTGCCCAGCTATCAAAAAACTCCAAAGCGATCCAAAATTATTGGCAATAGCAGCTGCATTTTTACATGCTGAACCCAAACATCAAGGGAATTTAATGTGGTGGAGTTTTTCAGGAAATGCAACATATCTCGAACAAAGCCAAGCTGCTCAGTTGTTTCACTATGACCTTGACGATTATCGTTGTGTCAAGTTTTTCTTCTACTTAACTGATGTAGACGATGGTAGTGGCCCTCATGTTTGTGTCCGTGGTAGTCATAATAATAAAAAATGGTCACATCTCTGGCTACGCAAACGTGAAACAGATGAAGACATCGTTAATTATTATGGTTCTGAATCTTTAGTAAAAATTTGTGGCAAAGCTGGTTTGGGATTTGTGGAAGATCCACTTTGTTTCCATAAAGGAATTACTCCTACTCATCAAAATCGTTTAATATTGCAAATAGAATTTGCGAGAAATGACTATGGGATGCAGCACGATTTACGACCAGCTTTTCTACTGAAATGTATTTAAGCTAATGGGCACAATTTAAATGCAAAACAGCTTAGTTTCAGTTGTGGCAAGTGTAGTTTTCAATAGCGTTTGATTTAATAAAGCCCACAGATGTAATTCAGTTACAACAGTTAAAATACTGAGTTTAAAATATACAATGTTTTTATTTTTACAAAAAATATAATTTTTTGGGAAAAATCAGCTAGAAATGAATTAGCAGTCTTTAACCAATGCCTCAAAGATTTTCTGAAAACAAATACACGAATTACCAAAGAAATCAACTGTTTTGAGACAACAGTTAATAACTAGTTTTTTTTAATCAGAGGTAATGACTTTTGTTTCTCGACATCTGGTAGTCTAAATCTAGATAAAATCAAGGCAGTAAAGCCATTGTCAACAATGGTTGTCTAAATGGGTGTGTATCAGACAAAATTCCCTTTTAAACAAGTTTTTTGGGAAAGCGATCGCACAACGACTACTAAATGTAACGGATTGCAACGTATAATGAAAACGGCAAAACCATTAAGAAATATTGAAGGGCAGTAGGGTTAAATGCGAGTAGCGATCGCGGGTGCTGGTCTAGCAGGACTTTCCTGCGCGAAATATCTAACGGACGCAGGTCATACTCCCGTTGTCTTGGAAAGCCGGGACGTACTGGGTGGTCTTGTTGCGGCTTGGAAAGACTCTGATGGCGACTGGTACGAAACCGGGTTACACGCCTTCTTTGGGGCATATCCCAATATGCTCCAATTGCTCAAGGAGTTGGGCATTGAAGACAGACTCCAGTGGAAAGAGCATACACTGATTTTCAATCAACCAGATAAGCCTGGGACGTTCTCACGTTTTGATGTTCCAGATATTCCCTCTCCATTCAACGTGATTGCGTCGATTCTTCGCAACAAAGACATGTTGACATGGGAGCAGAAAATTCGATTTGCTATTGGCCTACTTCCAGCTGTGGTTCGGGGTCAAAAGTATGTCGAAGACATGGACAAGTACAGTTTCCTAGAGTGGTTGGAAAGGCAAGGTGTTGATGAGCGAGTAACCAGTGACGTTTTTATCGCTGCGTGTAAAGCCCTCACCTTTATCAACCCCGATGAAGTTTCTGCAACGATTCTCTTAACTGCGCTGAATCGTTTTCTGCAAGAACGATATGGTTCTAAGATTGCATTTTTAGATGGTTCTCCCACAGAACGCCTATGCAACCCTATCGTCGATTACATCACAGAACGTGGCGGCCAAGTGCGCCTAAATGTCCCATTGAAAGAGATTTTGCTCAACCCCGATAATACAGTTAAAGGATTCTTAATTCGGGGATTAAATGGGGCAGAAGATGAAATAATCACGGCTGATGCTTACGTATCTGCCATATCAGTTGACCCCCTGAAAGCGATGTTACCTAGCCCTTGGAAGCAAATACAGTTTTTCCAGAAGCTAGAAGGCTTAGAAGGAGTACCAGTGATCAACCTACATCTGTGGTTTGACCGGAAACTTACACAAATCGATCACTTACTCTTTTCGCGATCGCCACTCCTGAGCGTTTATGCTGATATGAGCAATACCTGCCGTGAATACGCCAACCCTGACCGCTCAATGCTGGAATTAGTTCTAGCGCCGGCGAAAGATTGGATAGCCAAATCCGATGAGGAGATTGTGGCTGCGACAATTGCCGAGTTAGAAAAACTCTTCCCCGACCACTTTGGGGGAGATAACCCAGCAAAATTGCTCAAATCTCATGTGGTGAAAACGCCGCGTTCAGTTTACAAAGCGACCCCTGGTCGCCAACAGTACCGTCCTGCACAAGTCACGCCGATTGCTAACTTCTATCTAGCCGGAAGTTATACCATGCAACGCTACTTAGGCAGTATGGAAGGTGCCGTACTTTCTGGTAAGCTGACAGCACAGGCGATTTCTGAGGCCTTCCCGGTAGCAAAATCCTCAAACCTGCAAACGCTCACCCGACCGCCTGCAACGAATGCTGCAACTGCCTGAATCCAAAGCCCGCATGAAAACGCTGGTCTCTGTGGACGAGTCCTACGAACTTTGTCGTCATCTCATAGCCAAATACTCCACGACTTTTTACCTCAGCACTTTGCTTCTGAGCAAGGAAAAGCGTCCTGCTATTTGGGCTATTTATGCTTGGTGCCGCCGTTTAGATGAACTGGTAGATGGCCCTGCATCTGCTATTACCACGCCAGAAACCCTAGACCTATGGGAACAGCAGCTAGAATCAATTTTTGCTGGACACCCATTGGATAATTTCGACGTAGCTTTGGTAGATACGGTTCAACGTTTCCCAATGGACATTCAGCCCTTTCGGGATATGATTGCTGGCCAACGTATGGACTTATACCGAAGTCGCTATGAAACCTTCGAGGAGTTATATCTTTACTGTTATCGTGTCGCCGGCACTGTAGGCTTGATGTCCACAGCAATCATGGGATTGGATACTAGCAACAATACAGCTCCGTGGTATCGCGAACAACAGCCACATAATCCCACCGAAGAAGAAATTGCCTTAGGAATTGCCAAGCAACTCACCAACATCTTGCGAGATGTGGGTGAGGATGCCCGACGCGGACGAATTTATATTCCTCTAGAAGATTTGGCAAGATTCAACTACACCGAACAAGACTTATTTGATGGTATAGTTGACGATCGCTGGCGTTCCTTAATGCGGTTTCAAATTGCCCGCGCACGACAGTTTTATCGCAAGGCAGAAAAGGGAATTTCCTACCTAGCCAGTGATGGTCGTTGGCCTGTGTGGGCAGCTTTGATGCACTACAGTGGGATTTTAAGCGTAATCGAACGTAACGATTTTAATGCCTTCACGAAACGCGCCTACGTGCCTCAGTGGCGAAAGTTACGTTCTTTGCCAGTAGCCTGGATGCGATCGCAAGTCCTGTAAGAATTATTAAAAGGAAACAGGGTTGGGGGAATGGTCAACACAAAATCCCCTACTGAAAAGTAGGGGATTTAAGAGATCCTTTATTAGGACTTACCCATGGTAAACGAAAGATTAAGGGTTTGGGCTGGGTATGAAGCATAGAACTTTGGGCAAGAAAAAATCCCCAATGCCCAATGCCCGATGCTCTATTACCGACCTCAACAAATAATCTCGCTGCCTAAGTCCTGATTTAGTTGCTCAAGTCGTTGACTGTGAACCGTCAACAATCGCAATGAAATTATTTTTTACCTGCAATTTTCTTAGCACTGTTGCTCTTTGTTGGCGCAGCCGAGGCATCACAGAAACAATTGACAAATTACTTATTGACTCTGCCTGATATATCTGCTAACATCACTATTTATGACCGTGGAGAGGTGGCTGAGTGGTCGAAAGCGGCAGATTGCTAATCTGTTGTACGGCAGGCAACTCCGTACCGAGGGTTCGAATCCCTCCCTCTCCGTTTTTCAGACTTTGAGTCACACACCGCACTACATTGTGTGTAGAAAATATTCATAAAAATAGTAAGCACTTTTACTCCTTCAGAGGGATGTTATGATTTATCCTTTGGAGTCTTGATAAATTCAAACTAACTTTTAAATATAGTTTGAACATTACTTTTAGGCTCCTAAATATTTTGAGGAGTGAAAGTAACTTATGCAAAAAATTCGTACAGCCTTAGCCTTGAGTATAGCTACTCTTGTAGGTGGGTTCCTTTTAGGTGCTTGTGAAGACGGTGGTGGAACTAACACCACAACTGGCGGGCTGAAAATTGGTTCTTTATTGCCAACAACAGGTGATTTAGCATCTATTGGACAGCAGATGGCACCTAGCGTTCCCCTACTAGTGGAAACCGTCAACGCTTGCGGTGGTGTAAACGGCCAACCTGTTACCCTTGTTGCTGTAGACGACCAAACAGACCCAAAAGCTGGTGCTGCGGGTATGACTAAACTAGCATCAGTGGATAAAGTTGCAGGTGTCGTTGGTTCTTTTGCTAGCAGTGTTTCCACAGCCGCCGTTTCAATTGCTGCTCAAAATCAAGTGATGTTGATTTCACCAGGTAGCACCAGCCCTGTATTTACAGAAAAGGCACAAAAAGGCGATTTTAAAGGTTTTTGGGCACGTACAGTTCCCCCTGATAGCTACCAAGGGCCAGCTTTAGCCCAACTCGCCACTAAAAAAGGCTTCAAGCGAGTATCCACCGTCGTAATTAATAACGACTATGGTGTTGGCTTTGAAAAAGCCTTTGTTCAAGCTTTTGAAAAATTGGGTGGAACCGTAGTTAACAAAAAGAATCCTGTGCGCTACGACCCCAAAGCAACCACCTTTGAAACGGAAGCCACAGCTGCTTTTGCTGGGAAACCAGATGCAGTTCTGGGAGTTTTTTACGTCGAAACAGGTAGCTTGCTGCTGAAATCAGCATATCAGCAAGGTCTTAGCAAAGGCGTACAAGTGATGCTCACAGATGGTATGAAATCAGACGAATTTCCTGGTCAAGTCGGCAAAGGTAGCGATGGAAAATATATTGCAGCTGGAACCATTGGCACAGTACCTGGTTCTGATGGTAAAGCATTAGAGTCTTTTCAAAAGCTTTGGAAAGAGAAAAAAGGTGGTTCCCCTGGGGAATTCGCTCCCCAATCTTGGGATGCTGCGGCTTTATTAGTATTGTCGGCCCAAGCTGCTAAAGAAAATACAGGCGCTGGTATAGCTAAGCACATCCGTGAAGTTTCTGGCGGCCCTGGTACAGAAGTTACCGATGTCTGCGAGGGATTGAAGTTGCTTCAAAAGGGTGAAAAGATTAACTATCAAGGAGCCAGTGGTAATGTAGATGTTGACGCTAATGGTGATGTCGTCGGTGTTTACGATGTCTGGACAGTAGGAGACGATGGCAAAATCAAGGTAATTGATAAAGTGACGCCGAAGAAGTAGAAAGTGAGGAGTGAGGAGTTAGGAGTTAGGAGTTAGGAGTTATGAATGAGGAGTTAAGGAGTACTAACTTCTAACGTGAGAGTTGAGAAGTCAGAGCTTAGGAGTCAGAAGAATTCAAGAATTAGGAGAATTTGCGATCGATGAATACACCAATCATAGTAAGCTTGTAATTATTTTTGGCTTCTAACTCCAAACTCCAAACTCCAAACTCCAAACTCCTAACTCCTAACTCCTAACTCTTAACTTTTAAAAGCCACTGAAGTTGTAACCTACACCTAATAATAAGCCCACATCAGTTTGATTAAAAAATCCCGCATTCACAGAGGCTGTTGCTGTAAATTGAGAACTCAGGGGCACATCAATACCACCAGATACTAAAAAGGCAAATTCCGAATTATCACCACTTTTCCAAGCTGCTCCCACTCCTACATAAGGTGCAAAGGCTAAGGGTTCCTTGAAAGGATCTGTTGACTGGAAAGAAAAGTCGTAGGTGACGGGAAGTAAAATTGTGGTGTTGTCACCAAATATCGCAGATGGGCGTACTGAAATCGAATTTGTTAAGCCGACTTTGCTGATTACCGCAAAGTTACCATCGCCTAAAGAGGAACTACCACCACTCAAACCGATGTTAGCAGCAACCCCAACATAGCTGCTACCGCCACGGGTAGTTGTACCTAAATCGATATCTGATTGAGCAATTCTGGGATCAGATGTTTGAGAATTTGCTTGCTGAGGCTCAGAATTCAGCGTTGCAGATGAGGTTGCTACTGTCCCTGGAATAGGTGTCAGAGTTTCCTCTGTCCCAGCATGAGAAAACTGCTGGATCTTAGTTACATTTGCGACTGTTGATGGTTCAGTTGTTTCTGTGGTTTCTAGTTCAGTACTTAATTCATTACCAGACACTACAGCTGCGGGAGCTTCAGTCAATGGCTGAGTGCTTACCGACTCGACTGTCTGAGCAATAGCAGATAAGCTGCTACTCAGGACTGTAAAAGCAGCTATACTTGGTAACCAAAAAACACCAGCGCGAAGAAAACTAGTATTCACGTTCACTCACTCCTAATACAAATATTGCCACGCCAAATAAAGGGTTTTGTTGATTTGAGTCAACAAATTTGGACAATACTCAAAATTTAACACCAAAAAATCAATTTTTACATACTGGTTTTGATAGATTTATTTACTTAACAACAAGTAGCAAAAAATTAACTACGATATTCTAAATATCCGGAATTTAACAGATGACAAAAAATATCCACATTTTCAGCCAATACGCTTGGGTTAAAAAGCGGTTTATATTTTTGTGTTTAATAACTTGTTATACTTTGAATTTGCATAATTAAAACTGATTTTTAAACTTACACCATAAGAGTTGGATTGAATTTGATAGTGTAATTTCAATGTTTTTAAATGAGCAAATAATCTAATGTAAATCAACATTGAAAAACACAAAATACAGTTTTGGTGATTACTTCGCTTCACTACGTTGTGCTGGTCATGACGTTTCACATTTAGCTAGGAATCCGCTTTGATTCTTGAATTTATCTGCGTGGTGCGCGTTCGTGTAGTGCAAGCGCCATAGGCAGGGAACTCTTAACAGACGAGTGTACTGAATCTTGTTGAAAAATCAAATAGAAATCCTATAGAAAAAATAAGCAGGAGATTGCGTAAATTTCTGCTGAGGAGCTTAGTCTACATTAATACACAACGCTCTTAATATTTGGTTCAACTTTTGGGTGCATTGACATTACTGTTGTAACTATAGGGCATTGAGGACTGTTTCCTGCTCTATGCCCCAATATGCTTGGGTTAAGGCAGGTCTATCCTTTACCCCTTACCTTTTCCCAGACCACAAGAGAAGTTCATACTGCTTATCCGAACCGTATCAACCGCAGAGGCGCAGAGAACACAGAGGTAATTCCGTCATTAGGAGTGGCGAAATAATCTTCCTTGACGCTGGGATTGCTTCGTTACACTTTCGATCGCAATCACAATATCGGCGTTGCGTGAGTCCTAATTGTGTAGAAATTGACGATTCATTTTTAATACTTGGTATACTTTTACAGTTTAAAAATCAGAGCTAACTGCTGTAGTAATAATTGTAAAGTGATATTACAAACCTTGGAAAAATATTTAGAATTTGTCTACAAGCCAAACATAGTTTTAAGGTAGAACCTATAAGAGAGACTTGAGGCAAATGTGATGAGCGGAAATAATATTCAAAACTATCGCTATGTCTGTACCCTGACCTTTGGTGATATCTACGGTCAAATAATTGTTTGGTTAATTACAATTACCCTCAGCTTGGCATCGGCCTTGGCATTAATGGGTGCTAAGAAACCTGTATATGCTTTAGCAACAGTAGGTCTCGTCGTTCTGCTATCGCTGCCTTTCTTGCTGTTTGCGTTTGTGACTACATTGTTAAATCATATTGAACTAGTTCCTGTACAACCTGGAACCAAAACAGAACCAATACCAGGTAATGTGTCTCAGCAAAAACCTGTACAAGTAGCTAGTTAGGGAGTTGGGAGTTGGGAGTTGGGAGTTGGGAGTTGGGAGTTGGGAGTTGGGAGTTAGGAGTTGGGAGTTAGGAGTTGGGAGTTGGGAGTTAGGAGTTGGGAGTCAGTGCATCTGTCTGTTAGCTTTTCATTTCTAACTTCAAAATTATGCATTATGTGGATTAGACACTAAAATCCTTGATTTATCGTTGTAGAGACGTTGCAATTGTAGAGACGTTGCACAGCAACGTCTCTACAGGGCGCACAATCGTTGATATTTCGTTGATTTGGAAATTGATATCAAACGTAAATTTGTAATAACATCCCTGTCTATGAGCAGGGAATTTTTTTGTAAAGATGCATGATTATTCGTTTACTGCTTAAAGAATACTTAGCCATTGAGCGGAAAATCCACAACGAAGCCATGAAAATATTTCTTTCTCAGTCAACAGTCAACGTTATTTTCAAGTTAGTTCAATCAGTTGCAAAATCCTTCTGGTTTCTACAATAGAACAGCAATGGTTTGCAGTCAGGGTTTAAATAATGCTGGAACACGATGTCATTATTGTTGGTGGTGGATTGGCAGGATGTCGCGCGGCTGTGGAAATCGCCCGCAAGGATCCTAGTTTAAATGTTGCTGTGGTTGCTAAAACCCATCCCATTCGTTCCCACTCGGTGGCGGCCCAAGGTGGTATGGCTGCGTCACTGAAAAATGTGGATTCGGAAGATAGTTGGGAAGCACATGCTTTTGATACTGTCAAGGGTTCTGACTATTTAGCCGATCAAGATGCTGTGGCAATTCTGGCTCAGGAAGCGCCAGATGTGGTGATTGATTTGGAACACATGGGTGTTTTGTTCTCGCGCTTACCTGATGGTCGTATTGCTCAAAGAGCTTTTGGCGGACATTCCCACAACCGCACTTGCTACGCGGCAGACAAGACTGGTCACGCAATTCTACATGAATTGGTTAACAACCTGCGGCGTTATGGCGTGCAAGTATATCAAGAGTGGTATGTAATGCGTCTCATTTTGGAAGAGGGGCAGGCTAAGGGTGTGGTGATGTTCCATTTGTTGGATGGACATGTTGAAGTTGTTCGAGCAAAGGCAGTGATGTTTGCCACAGGCGGTTATGGTCGTGTTTATAACACTACCTCTAACGATTACGCTTCTTCGGGTGATGGTTTAGCTATGACTGCCATTGCTGGTTTGCCTCTAGAAGATATGGAATTTGTGCAATTTCATCCCACTGGTTTGTATCCAGTGGGGGTATTGATTTCCGAAGCAGTACGGGGTGAAGGTGCGTATTTGATTAATAGCACGGGCGATCGCTTTATGAAAAATTACGCACCTAGTCGCATGGAATTAGCTCCTCGTGATATCACCTCACGAGCGATCGCTTATGAAATTCGTGCCGGTCGCGGTGTCCATCTTGATGGTAGCGCTGGCGGCCCCTTTGTCTATCTGGATTTGCGACACATGGGTAAAGAAAAAATTATGAGTCGCGTTCCCTTTTGTTGGGAAGAAGCCCATCGATTAGTAGGTGTTGACGCTGTAACTCAACCTATGCCAGTGCGCCCGACAATTCATTATTGTATGGGTGGTATCCCAGTGAACACTGATGGTCAAGTCCGCAGTAGTGGTGATGGTTTAGTCGAGGGCTTCTTTGCTGCTGGAGAAACAGCTTGCGTTTCAGTACACGGCGCAAATCGCTTAGGTAGTAACTCGCTATTAGAATGTGTAGTTTATGGCAAACGCACTGGTGCAGCGATCGCTCAATTTGTCCAAAAACGTAAATTGCCTTCTGTGGACGAGGAACGCTACCTCAATGAAGCCAAGGAACAAATCCAAGCTTTGCTAGAACAGCAAGGAAAGTACCGCATTAATCAAGTTCGTGAAGCCTTCCAAGATTGTATGACTGAGTATTGCGGTGTTTTCCGCACTGAAGCATTAATGACTGAAGGGTTACACAAACTACAAGAAATTCAACAGCGATATCCGCAAATTTATTTAGATGATAAAGGAAGTTGCTGGAATACGGAACTGGTAGAAGCCTTAGAACTGCGAAGTTTGATGGTGGTGGGACAAACCATATTAGCATCAGCCTTAAATCGTCAAGAAAGCCGTGGCGCACACTTCCGGGAAGATTATTCCCAAAGAGATGATGTGAACTTTCTCAAACATACAATGGCTTACTATTCGCCAGCAGGAATTGATATTCAATATCGACCTGTGGCAATTAGTATGTTTGAGCCAAAAGAGAGAAAATATTAAATAGGCACTATTGAATATGGCGAATGACTTCGGCAACTGACCAAGCTTGAGCGATGGCTCCCCTTGGTGTGTGGGGTGAATCGCCATCAAAAATCTCAGAAATAGAACCGATACAAGCGGCAAATAAAAAGTGATCTATCAGGGGTTGCCAATCAAAAGGTAGTGCTTGTTGTGGATAAAAACGTTGCCAAGCACGAATGTACGGGCCAATTAACCACGGCCAAACAGTACCTTGATGATAAGCGCGATCGCGTTGCTCTTGGTTGCCCTCATATTTCCCTTTGTACTCCGGGTCTCCAGGATCGAGACTGCGGAGACCATAGGGAGTCAGCAAGCTGGTAGTTGCCAAATCTAGTATTTGACAGCCTTGATGCTCAGAAAATCCACAATGGTGCAACGACAACGCCAAAACAGCATTGGGGCGAATTTGAAAATTTCGGCGATCGTCCGGCTCGATAGCATCGTAGAGATAACCAAGCTGGGGATTCCAAAACTTTTGCAAGGAATTTTTTACTAGTTGTGCTTGCTGAGCATAACGCTTTGCTTGTTTGCTAAGACGCACGGGTTCGCGAAACTCAAGCTGACTTAGGCGTTCTGCCCACTTACTTAACCAACACAAAGCAGAATACCACAGCGCATTGATTTCCACTGGCTTACCGCGACGAGGAGTAACAGGGTTTGCCCCAATCACCACATCCATCCAAGTTAAGGCTACACCACGAGCATCCCAACCTATTAATCCATCAGTAGCATCAGCCTGGATATTATAGCGCGTGCCACCAATAAAGGCTTTATGAATTTGCTGGACTACAGAAAACTGCTCTGCCAAAAATTGCCAGTCTTGTGTAGCTTCCAAATAAAGTCCTAAAGTTTCAATCCACCAAAGAGGCGTATCAATACTGTTATAAAATGGCTCTCGATTCCCATCAGGAAAGGCATTAGGAATCAAACCGTGACGACAGTAATGCCCAAAAGATCGCAATATTTCTTTTGCCAACTCAAAGCGCTGCGGAACTAAAGTCAATCCCGGTAAGGCAATTAATGTATCTCGCGCCCAATCATTAAACCAGTGATAACCAGCAATCACCGTCGGGGCTGCTGTTGAAGCTCGAAAGACGATAAAGCGATCGCTCGCCTTAAGTAGTTGTTGGATAATTGAGACATTAGGCATGGGGCACTTGTACTGAGCGTAGTCGTTGGCGCAGCCTCTCGCAGAGAAGTATTGGGCATTGGGCATTGGGCATGGGGCATGGGGCATGGGGCATGGGAGAAGATTCCCTCCTCTGCCAATACTGCTTCCCATCCTCTTCCCAGTGAACAGTGAACAGTCAACAGTCAACACTTAACACTCGTGAAGCCAAGTTTAAGAAATCGAGGTCTGGGTTGGTGGAGTGTTAACTTAGCTAATTAGTTGCCCTGGTGGGCAAAAATTATGAAAAGTTTTGCATCTTGGCTTGGTAAGCGCAAACAAAATAAGATAACTCGTTTTACAGCATCTATTCTGGCAACTTTGGCGATCGCTACGTCAATGTCTTTGATGAAGGCAGGCAGTATTAATTATGCCAGTGCTGCTCCTATAAAAATTACTACTATCAAAGAATTAACTTCCACATCACCACGGCAAAGTCAAAATCAATCAAGTGTTGCCCAGTTACAAACTCATCAAATTCAGTATCAAACTGCTGGAATCGATGTTTTTGGACTGCTTCCCATTGTAGTTGTTGGTGGTTTTGTTATATTTGTTCCCCTGTTCTTTGGCGGACTGGTGGTCATTGGGGAACGGGAAGTTGGTATTATTGTCAGAAAATTTACTCTGTCTGGGCGGGGACTGCCACCAGGGAGGTTAATTGCTCTGAATGGTGAAGCTGGTTTACAGGCGGATACTTTGGCTCCTGGGTGGCACTGGGGTTATTGGCCGTGGCAATATTCGGTTCGTAAGGAATCGGTGGTTGTTATTCCCCAAGGTGAAATCGCTTTAATTGTAGCGGCAGATGGTGAATCTAACCCACCACAGCGCATTCTAGGCAAAATTGTTGATTGTGACAATTACCAAGATGCGCGGAAGTTCCTCACCCAAGGTGGTGAAAAAGGTCGGCAAATGGGTTTTCTCACGGCTGGAACTTACCGTATTAACACTGCTTTGTTTAAAGTCATCACCGCTGCAAATGCTACAAATCACGGGATGACTCCGGAACAGTTACGGGTTTATAGCATAGCTTCTGATAAAGTTGGCGTTGTGACTACTCTCGACGGTTTACCCATTGCCGATGGTGAAATTGCAGGGCCGATAATTCAAGCACACAATAATTTTCAAAATGGTCAGAAATTTATCGATGGCGGTGGACGGCGGGGTTTACAAGAACAAATTTTACTTTCTGGTTCTTGGAATTTAAACCCCTGGTTTGTTCAGGTGGAACAAGTACCGATGACGGAAATTCCCATTGGCTATGTGGGTGTAGTGATTTCTTTTGTGGGTAAGGCACATCAAGATGTTAGTGGCGCAGCCTTCACACATGGTAACTTGGTAAACCAAGGACATAAGGGTGTGTGGGTGGAACCGTTGTATCCTGGAAAGCACCCGATTAATTCCCGAATCATGAAAATTGAATTGGTGCCAACCACCAATATTGTTTTAAACTGGTCGGGTCGCACCGAACGCCACAGCTATGATGCTAAACTGGCTTCTCTAACTGTGCGATCGCGTGATGGATTTGCCTTTGATTTGGAAGTAGCGCAAATTATCCATGTGGGTGCTTTGGATGCACCGAAGGTAATTTCCCGCGTTGGCGCAATGCAAAACCTCGTAGACCATGTATTAGAGCCAACCATCGGCAATTATTTCCGCAATTCAGCCCAAGATTATACAGTATTAGATTTCTTGACAGCTCGCAGCGAACGACAAGCCGAGGCGGCTGAATATATTAAAACAGCACTGCGGGCTTATGATGTGCAAGCCATCGATACCCTCATTGGTGATATTCAGCCACCAGCGTCGTTAATGCAGACACAAACAGACCGGAAAATTGCTGAAGAAGAACGCAAGACTTATGAAGTCCAGCAGTTGGCGCAAACCCAACGTCAGCAACTAGTCCGGGAAACAGCCCTGGCTGATATTCAGCAAGAAATGGTGAAATCAGAGCAAAGCGTACACATCGCCGGCTTGAAGGCTCAAGCCCAAATTAAGCAAGCCACAGGTGAAGCCGAGGGAATAAAACTCAAGGCAATTGCCGAAGCTGAAAGTATTCGCGCCACTGGTAACGCCAAAGCCGAAACCTACCGCGCTGGTGTAGAAGCCTTGGGTTCGCAAGGTTATACAGCAATGCTACTGATGCAAATTATAGGCGATCGCCATGTCCGTTTGATTCCAGATATTCTCGTTGGCAGTAACGGCAATAATAACGGCTTAGTAGATGGTCTACTATCGTTGATTTTATGGAATCAAAGCGCTAAAAATGGCGATTTAACAGCTACACCTTTGCATCCACAACCCATAACCCCCACCCAACCAACCCCAGAAAACGGAATTCCACCCATAGTTGTGAATTTTCCAGTGGATAAATAACATCTGTAGAGACGTTGCAATGCAACGTCTCTATATGTATTTCGGTATTACCCAAATCCAAAATTCTGCGAAATATTCACCTAAAATGCTGTAACTAACTTTATTCTTGAACACAAGAATATCTAAATTTATAAAAGATAATCATATTACTAGCTTTATGTCTATAGATTTACGAGCATTTTTTCAGGCTAGTGACCCCAGTCGAACTTTGTTCGTCAACAAGATGTCAGATGTAAAATACTACATTGATTTTTCTGGGGTGCGGGGCGGAGATATTATTGGTAAGCTGAAGCAAAAAATTACTTTTTTCAAGCCCAATGAACCTACTTGTACTTTATTTACTGGGCATATTGGCTGTGGAAAATCGACGGAATTATTAAGGCTACAGGCAGAACTGGAAAAATCAGATTTTCAGGTAGTGTATTTCGAGTCTAGCGAAGACTTGGAAATGACTGATGTGGATATTGCAGATGTGTTGCTGGCGATCGCTCGGCGCGTCAGTCAAAGTCTGGATAAAATTACACTGGAGGAAACCAGCAAGTTTAACGATTTACTCCAAGGTGCGTGGAAGGTCTTAAACTCCGAAGTCACAGGAGCAAAAGTCAAGCTGGGTGGTGTCGATGTTGGTGTCAGTGGCGACAAAGAAAAGCTATCTTTGGCTTTTGGTATTGGTGAAATCACCACCAAGATGAAAAGCGACCCCACATTACGGACAAAACTCAATCAATATTTAGCACCACAAAAAACTACCTTGTTAGAAGCGATTAATCGGGAATTATTGGAACCAGCGATCGCTAAACTAAAACAACAGGGTAAACAAGGTCTGGTGGTCATTGTCGATAATCTCGACCGCATAGATAATCGCGTCAAAGCTTGGGGTCGTCCGCAGCAGGAATATTTATTTGTAGACCAGGGTGAATTTTTGACAAAACTGAATTGTCATTTAATTTATACCATGCCCCTGTCTTTGAAATTTTCCAACGATTACGGAATGCTTACCCAGCGATTCCCCGAAGACCCGAAAGTATTGCCGATGGTACCACTACAATGGCCTGATGGTAGCGTCCACGAACAGGGAATGGCACTGATGAAACAGATGGTACTAGCGAGAGCCTTTCCCGACTTACACGCAGACGAACGCTTGGGTAAGATTACTGAAGTTTTTGATAATCCTGCCACCCTAGACCGCCTATGTAAATTGAGTGGCGGTCACGTGCGAGACTTACTTAGACTGCTGAACACTTGGATTATGGAAGAAATGGCGCTTCCCTTATCGCGTGATACCTTAGACCAAGTTGTTCGCGCCCGTCGCAACGAAATGATCATGCCCATTTCCGACGAAGAATGGCAACTGCTACGACACGTCAAGCAAAACAAAAAAGTCAGCGACGACCAAGGATACCAAAAATTAATCCGCAGCCGCTTTGTGTTTGAATATCGCGATAGCGGCGAATCTTGGTTTGATGTTAACCCGATTTTGCAAGAAGCAAGGGAATTACAGTGAGGAATCAGGGAACCGAAAAATAATTAAATTATGAAACCGGAAACCAAAAATGTTTTGTTAAAAGCCTACGCACAATTGCACAAAATCACAGAAGAATTGTACTTAGCTTCGGATAAAGCTGTAGAAAACAATGATTTTGAAGATGCTAGTTTACTAGCTAGTAGAGCAGATAGACTTTATGAAGAAATAGAAAATTTAGAGATTGTAATTTCAGAACAAGAGGAGATATGAAAACAATCCCAGAGTTAAAAATTCGTATTCAAGAACTCAGCAAACAAACTGTTGAATTCAGTAGAAAAGCATCTGAAGTGTGCTTAAGTGACCGTCAGCAAGCCAAATATTTTAGACAACAAGCAAGAGAAGCTAGCAAACGCACTCAAGTATTGATACAGGAGTTGAAACGCCACGAAATTTAATTTTGTGGTCAAATTAACACGAAATGGGCGGTTAGAAACCGCAGCTACACAGGCAAAACCCACCTCCGTGGGTTTCAAAACCTCAATTTTTTCTTAGTCCGCGGAGGCGGACTTTGTTTGTATAGCCGCGAATTCCATTCGCCCTGGTTTTTTTAATCCAAAATCCAAAATCCAAAATCCAAAATCCAAAATTGGTATGACAGACTCCCAACCGCCCAACCCTGTTAACAACGATGTCTACGACGAGGTACCCCTACGTTCTTTGCAACAATTAGCATGGGCCATTGAATCTTCTGTGGGACAATTTAAGCTGATTTTGGCACGATGTAATTATGCTAAACTGCGCGATCGCCTAATCCAAAGATTGCAAGAAATCTGTCAAGTTGAAATTCAGCTGTTGGTGTTACAGCCATCTCACAAAACTCTTTACACAGCCATTCGCGACAAATTTGACGAGAACCTACCAGCTTGCATCATGGTTGTGGGTTTAGAGACAGTGCCGAATTTAGCTGCGATGTTGACTTCTGCTAATCAGGTGCGGGAAGAGTTTCGCAAGAACTTTGCTTTTCCCTTGGTGTTGTGGATTGATGATGAAATCTACAAACAACTGATGCAATTAGCTCCAGATTTAGAGAGTTGGGCTACTACGAAAAATTTTGCGATCGCTCAGCATGACTTAACCAACTTCATCCAACAACTTGCCGAGCAATACTTTAACAATAACCTCAATTTAAATTTAGATGCTTATCGAGTTTTAGAAACAGAATTAGCAGCAGCCCAGAGAGATTTATCACTAGAATTACAAGATGCCAGCCCAGAACTAAAAGCTAATTTATTTTCTTTGTTGGGTTTCGTCAAACAAGTAAATCACAAAATCGACCTAGCCTTAGAACATTATCAAGTGGCTTTAGGACTTTTTAGACAAATTAATTTTATAGCACAAGAAATTCAAATTATTGGCGATATTACATTTTGCTATTATCTCAAAGCTTTTAAAATTCCAGATATCAATCATTTAGATTGGCAACACACTCGGCATTATATTCATGAGTATATCAATTTAATTACTAAAAATAAACAATTAATTGCCAATTCCATATTTAAATTTGGTGTTATCTTGCGTGATTTACAAGAATGGAAACATTTAAGAAATCTTGCCGAATATGCATTAAAAATACATCAAGCTGATAATCAATCTACAGAATTAGCAAAGGATTACGGCTTTTTAGCCGAAGTAGCTTTAGCTGAGGAACGCTCCTTAGAAGCAAATAAATTTGCCCAGCAAGCCATAAATATTGTGGGAAATATTGTAGGGGCAAATAGCTCTCAAACCCTACTCAATGATTTGAGTCTTTATCGATATCTTTTAGCTCGTTCTCAATATCATTTAAGAGACCATCAACAAGCAATTCAGAACTTAGAAACAGCCAAAGATATCGGCAAACCGCAGGTAGATTTAAAGCTTTATCTCAACATTCTCCATCATTTGCAAAAGCTTTACTTCGAGGAAAAAGCATATCTCAAAGCTTATGAAACCAAACAGCAACAGCGTTCAGTAGAACAACAATTTGGTTTGCGGGCGTTTATTGGTGCTGGGAGATTACAGGCGACAAAACAAGTAGGAGCCACAGGATTTGCACAGCTGCGCGTTGATAATAAAGATAGTATTGCCCCAGAAATAGCTGCATCTGGTCGTCAATTGGATGTAGAACGTTTAATTGAACGCATTGGCCGTCCAGATAAAAAGTTGATAGTAATTCACGGGCAATCAGGTGTAGGTAAAAGTTCCCTAGTGAATGCGGGACTTGTGCCAGCTTTAAAGAATCAAGCAATAGGTATTCAAGATAATTTACCTGTAACGATGCGCGTTTACACCAATTGGGTGGAAGAGTTGGGGCGGCTTTTGGGAGTGGAGGAGAC
>NZ_JACKZU010000158.1:0-18213 GCF_014222165.1 Nostoc sp. 2RC | reverse complement strand
AAACTCTTTCTCCCCCTGCTCCCTGCTCCCTGCCCCCTGCCTTATCCCAACAATAATTATTTACATCGGCCTACTTAAGAATTATTCTCCCTTGTCTCCCTCATCCTCCTTATCCCCCCTACCCCACCTTCTACTCAATAATTATGTGGAAAAATCTCAAACCGCGAATTTGGCAATGGCGGGGTGTTTTATTTGCAGTTCCTAATATTACAATTCTGGTGATTGGATTACGGTTAACTGGATTACTGCAATTATTAGAATTGGCTGCACTGGATCAATTTTTTCTCCTCCGTCCACCAGAGCCAGTTGATACTCGTATTGTGATAGTTGAAATTAATGAGTCAGATATCCGCAAGCAAGGACAGTGGCCAATGACGGATGCGGCGCTTGCTAGTGTGTTAGAGAATATTAAACAACAACAACCGAGAGCGATCGGTTTAGATATTTATCGCGATTTACCTGTAAATCCCGGTCATCAAGCTTTAGTTAAAGTGTTTGAATCTACTCCAAATTTGATTGGCGTACAAAAAATTTCTGATAGTTTTGATAGTTCTTCGGTGGATGCATCTCCAGTTCTCAAACAACGCCATCAAATTGGAGCAAATGATTTGCCTTTAGATGGAGATGGAAAAATTCGTCGAGGTTTGCTTTACCTAAATTTAAAGAACGATGATGTTCTGGAAAGTTTTGCTTTGAAATTAGCTTTATTGTACTTAAAACCTGAAGGTATTATTCCCAAGCCAGCAGCCAATAATTCTAATTTTTTGCAGTTAAATCGTGGTATTTTCCCGATTTTTGAAGCCAATGATGGAGGTTATGTGCGAGCGGATGCAGGAAGTTATCAAGTACTTTTAAATTATCGAGGAAGAATACAAAAATTTCTCAAAATTTCTCTGACAGATGTACAAAACAAACGCATTCCAAAAGACTTGATGCGGGGTAAGGTAGTATTGATTGGGGCAACGGCGGAAAGTTTAAAAGATTTATTCTATACCCCTTATAGCAGCAATGTACTTACTGAGCCAGAACGTATGGCAGGTATTACAATTCATGCTAATTTAATTAGTCAAATTTTAAGTGCGGCTTTGGATGGTCGTCCAGAAATTAAGACTTTACCGGAACCCATAGAATGGCTATTGATTTTTTGTTGGTCAACCATTGGCGCGATTTTATGTTGGGTACAACGTCACAGCAATAACCAGAAAATTTTTCTAGTTGTGGGTCTGGCGGCTGGCGGTTTATTAGTTGGTAGCTTTTTGGCATTTCTTTCTAGTTGGTGGATTCCCGTTGTTCCTTCAGTGTTGGCATTAGGAGGTTCTGCCATTGCAGTGACTCAGTATATCGCCCAAGGTTCTGCCCAAATGCGAAAAACTCTTGGTCGTTATCTCACTGATGAAATAGTCGCTAATATTCTGGAAACTCCTTCTGGGTTAAAACTAGGAGGAGAACGTAGAAAAGTTACTGTTTTGGTGTCTGATTTAAGAGGATTTTCCGCTATTTCTGAACAATTACCGCCTGAGGAAGTAGTGAGAATTCTCAATCTTTATCTAGGAACAATGACGGATGTAATTAATCAGTACAAAGGTACGATTAATGAGTTTATGGGCGATGGAATTTTTGTCATATTTGGTGCGCCAATTCGTCGCCAAGATGATTCCCAAAGAGCTATCGCCTGTGCTATTGCCATGCAATTAGCAATGGAACAAGTTAACAAACAAAATCAACAAATGAATTTTCCCATCTTGGAAATGGGAATCGGAATTAATACAGGGGAAGTTGTCGCAGGAAATATTGGTTCTCAAAAACGCGCTCAATACACAGTTATCGGCAGTCATGTAAATTTAGCTGCCCGAATTGAAACTTATACAGTAGGCGGACAGATTTTGATTTCCGAAAATACCTCTCAAGATGCCAAAATTGACCTCAAAATTGCTGGAGATTTACAAATAAAACCTAAAGGCATCAAAGACCCAGTGACAATTTTTGATGTTCGTGGGATTGGTGGTGAATATAACTTGTTCTTACCTGAAGATGATGAATCAATGGTCAGCTTAAATCAGGAATTGCCTGTAGAATATAGCATTCTACAAGGAAAGCAAGCAGGTGGAATAGTATTTACAGGAGCTTTAGTTTGTCTTTCAGAAAAAGCAGCGCAATTACAATCTTTATATTTCTTAGAACCCTTAAGTAATCTCAAACTCAAATTATTAATTGAACCAGAATCAACTACAGAAGAAGAACATATTTATGCCAAGGTAATAAAACAAATTGATGTTGAAAACCAGCTTTTTTTGATTCGGTTTACAGCCATTCCTCCAAAAGCGATCGCACTTCTTAATTCACTCCGTCAGTTTGCTTGATGTTACAGTAATTTTTAGGTAAATAAACCACTTTGTAAGAGCATAGACTTTGCCTTCCCGTAGGATAAGGTTGTTCGCCCCTACCAGTAATTGTGGTTCAAATAGATGAAAAGCGCTGTAAACAATTCTAGGAGACCCTTCGCTCATAATGACAAAATTACGTTATTTTTGCGTAAGTCCTCCTGAATTGCGAATTCTGAATTCTGACTCCTGAATTCTGAATTCTGACTTCTGACTTCTGACTTCTGAATTCTGACTTCTGAATTCTGACTTCTGACTCCTGAATTCTGACTCCTGAATTCTGACTCCTGACTTCTGACTTCTGAATTCTGACTTCTGACTTCTGACTTCTGACTTCTGACTTCTGAATTCTGACTCCTGACTCCTAACTTCTTTGAAAACCCTTGGCTGGCTTTTGCTGTCCCTTACTCTTCGGCTTAGATTTATTCACTTCTGCTAAAGCTTCTTGAAATAAATTATGCAGATGTATAGGAACACTGGCAATTTCTGGTAACTCTGGCTCAATGGGTTTATTGAATTCTTGCAAAACAGTATCTAAATCACTTTCCAGGCGAAACTCTGGACGTTCTAGAATTGTTTGCAAAACATTTTCTAATTGAGTTGGATATTGTTGCGCTAATCGATGCCAAACAAAGGCATTAATACTTTTATCTTCAAGGTAGAAGCGAATTAGTTTGTGGGCACCTTCAACACTTTGCCAATCCTGCGCTGATAAAATGGTTTGTACCTTAGTATATGTAGGTAAAAACATTTGCCCCCAACGGGGATGAGAAAGAGCCGTAACCTGTTCTGCTTTCTTGAGTTCAGGCGGTAAATCCACTTTGGGCATCACCATTTTACTATTGCCCTTTTTGTTGTTAAATATCTGAGAAACGGCGTTGGAATCAGCCCCCAATTCTGCGGCCGCTGCTTTGATTTCTTCATCGTCAATGCCAGCTTCTTCTGCAACTTCCGCCAGGGATTTAGAAGTATCGATTCCGGCTGCTGCCAAGCTTTTTTCAGTAATGATTTCTTGGAATTCAGCTATTTTTTTATTCAGTTGGTAACCTGGTAATGTAATTTCATCAGTACCAAAAAAATCGATAAATTGCTGATGATATTGTGCTACCGATCGCCAAGCTTCTTCTAGCAATTCCGGAGCATCGCTATAAAGATGACTTTTATAATTTTCTTTGAAATTACCAATTGCTACAGCAAGTTTTGGTTTACCCAATTTACCCATGAGTGTGTAAGGGCCAGAAAATATCCAATAGCTATCGGTAACAGGAGAAATACGAGTTAGTAAAATTTCTCCGACTTTCAAACGAGATATTGTTTGTAATATTTGAGGATTATTTGGCTTGACAATATAGCGTTTATCTGTTAACCAGTTGGTTAATTCAAAGCCATCAGGTAGGATATTACTAATGGCAAATAAGCCAATAAAACTACGATGCCAACTGTCGATTAAGTTGCGATCGCTTTCGTCTAAATCTGGATGGCTTTGGATAAACAACTCTAATGGTGAGTGTTCGCCGACTTTTCCTTCTGTGATAAAGCTATCAATGATTAAGTCCTGCTGAGTACTATCGCCACTACCACGGCGCAACTGTGCGGCTGCGTAAGTTTCCAGTGCTTGTGCGAGTTCGCCTTCTGCGTCGAGGACAAAATCAACTAAGGCTTGCTTTAATTCGTGCGATCGTTCTAATATACCATCCACAAGTCAATCTCTCGGTGCAATACATACAGGACTAACGCAAAATTGCCAAAAAGCTTAATTTATGCAAAAGCATAGTCCTAAGATAGTAGATTACAACTTTTAATCAAATTAAAACATCTAGCAAGAGCTAGATTTACAGCAAATTGCAACAACCCTCAGGTACAGATAATTCTCTCCTTAACGTCTATATGTAGCTATTTTAGGACTTACGCCCCGATACCAAAAATCGGCGTTGCTAAATAATCAGATGATTAAACTTCTAAGAGAAGTGGGGAAAAGGTGAGCCAGCGAGGTCTTGGGGGTTTCCCCCATGAGCGACTGGCGAACCCCGAAGGGGTTAATGGTTCGACAAGCTCACCAACCGGGGAAAGGGAAAATACCAAACCTTTCCCCCTTTCCCTTTCCCCTTTTCCCTTTCCCCTTTCCCCACAAGAGTGCATGAAAAATTCCTTAGTCTTCTATAACTTCATTGTCTGTTGCATCACAGATAGGCTGATAACTTCACAACTTCCTCAAATTATCTTCCTATAACCAAAGGTGTGAGACTCAAGAGGGAGTCAAAAAGCAACACAAAGCCCTCTGGAGTAACAGTAGCGAGAATGCATTTAAGGAAAATTTCCCATGCTTGAAACATTTGTTACTCAAAAAACACCAAGTTTGAATGCTAAACAAGAAGCTTTAGTACTACCACTAGATGCTGTTGGAATTGCAGATATCCCACTTGTGGGTGGTAAAAACGCTTCATTGGGAGAAATGATTCAACAGCTTGTACCTAAAGGCATCAAGATTCCTACAGGATTTGCCACTACAGCTTATGCTTATCACTACTTTATCTCTTCGGCAGGTTTAGAACCAAAATTACGGCAATTATTTGCAGATTTAAATATAGAAGATGTTAACAATCTCCATTCTATTGGCAAACAAGTACGGGCTTTAATGCTGCAAACTCCATTTCCACTAGAATTACAACAAGCAATTACTGAAGCTTATCAAGACTTAGAAAAACAATATGGTACTAATACTGATGTGGCAGTTCGTTCTAGTGCCACAGCAGAAGATTTACCCGATGCTAGTTTTGCAGGACAGCAAGAAACTTACCTCAATGTCCACGGGTTGCAAGGTGTATTAGAAGCTTGTCACAAATGCTTTGCTTCAATTTATACTGACCGTGCTATTTCTTACCGCGAACTTAAGGGCTTTGACCACTTTAGTATAGCCCTCTCGGTAGGGGTACAAAAAATGGTGCGTTCTGATTTGGCAACATCTGGTGTGATGTTCTCCATCGATACTGAAACAGGGTTTCAAGATGTAGCATTAATTACTGCATCCTATGGTTTGGGAGAAAATGTAGTCCAGGGGGCTGTGAATCCAGATGAATATTTAGTATTTAAACCGACATTAAAACAGGGATATCAGCCCATTTTAGAAAAGCGCTTGGGTACAAAAGAAATCAAGATGGTGTACGATACTGGCGGCTCGAAATTGACCAAAAATATACGTGTTGCGCCAAGCGATCGCCTAAAATATGCCCTTAGCGATGCAGAAATTTTACAATTAGCCCAAGCCTGTTGCTTAATTGAAGAACATTATTCACAAGTGCGCGGTGTCCACACACCAATGGACATCGAATGGGCAAAAGATGGAATTACCAATGAGTTTTTTATCGTTCAGGCGCGTCCAGAAACAGTACAATCTCAAAAATCGAAAAATATTCTCCGCACTTATCACTTACAACAAAAAGGTGAGGTGTTAGTTATAGGGCGGAGTGTGGGTGAAATGATTGCACAAGGTAAAGCCAAAGTAATTTTGAATGTGCAGCAAATTAACCAGTTTCAAACTGGAGATGTGCTAGTGACAAATCGCACCGATCCTGATTGGGAACCAATCATGAAACGTGCCAGCGCAATTGTCACCAACCAAGGCGGCCGTACTTGTCATAGTGCAATTATCGCTAGAGAAATAGGTATTCCGGCCATAGTTGGTTGTGGTAATGCAACTACTGTATTGAAAACAGGACAAGAAATTACAGTTTCTTGCGCTGAAGGTGAAACTGGCAGAATTTACCAAGGTTTATTATCCTATGAAATACAAGAATTAGCATTAGAAAATTTGCCCCAAATTCCTACTAAAATTATGATGAATGTGGGTAATCCAGAAGAAGCATTGAGTTATGCTGCTATCCCCAATGATGGTGTGGGATTAGCCAGAATGGAATTTATTATTGCTAATCATATTAAGACACATCCATTAGCGTTAATTCATTTTCATGAGTTAGAAGATGAATTTGTTAAATCTCAAATTGCCGAATTAACTGTTCAATACGAAGATAAAACCGCCTACTTTATCGATAAACTAGCTCAAGGTATTGGTACGATCGCAGCGGCTTTTTATCCCAAACCTGTGATTGTGCGCCTATCAGATTTCAAAACTAACGAATACGCTAACCTCTTGGGAGGTAAGCCCTTTGAACCCCAAGAAGAAAACCCGATGTTGGGATGGCGCGGTGCTTCTCGCTACTATGATGAACGCTATCGTCAAGGCTTTGCTTTGGAATGTTTAGCGATGAAAAATGTGCGCGATCGCATGGGTTTAACTAATGTCATTTTAATGGTACCATTTTGTCGCACTCCCCAAGAAGGTAGGCGCGTCTTAGCAGAAATGGCAAAAAATGGTTTAGTGCAGGGAGAAAACGGTTTACAAGTTTATGTGATGTGTGAATTGCCCAGTAACGTGCAATTGGCAGATGAATTTTGTGAAATCTTTGATGGATTTTCAATCGGCTCCAATGACCTGACACAATTAACATTAGGAGTAGATAGAGATTCAGAATTAGTAGCCCATTTATTTGATGAACGCAATGAAGCTGTGAAGCTAATGATTGCCAAAGCCATAGCTACAGTTAAAAAGCACGGACGCAAAATTGGTATTTGCGGCCAAGCACCCAGTGATTATCCAGAATTTGCTGAATTTTTGGTTCAACAAGGTATTGATTCCATCAGCCTTAATCCTGATTCTGTACTCAAAACTCTTTTAGAAATAGCAAGTACAGAAATCAGGTAATGTCATTTAAATCGATTCTAAAAACTCATTTTTAAAACCTTTCTCTGAACTGGGGAGAGGTTTTAAAAAATAAACCTAATTTCAAAATTTTATAAAATCAAGTTAGTTAAAATGCTGAAAAACATAGCAAATTAGCCATTAGTATTTGCGGACAAGCATCCAGTAATTATCCAGAACGCCCAGCCGAAAAAATTGCATAATTAGGACATCAACTGATAGTCAAAACCCAGCACCACAAGAGCAGTAAATTCCCTAAATTAACTAATGGGCATGAGAAAATTTTTCAGTATTTCAACTGATTCCATGAGTAGATAGCAAAGGTACTAATTGTAGGGTATTCAAGTGCCATGAGTGGGGAAAACAACTTCCCACTTTTTTACCCTCAATTTAGTTAAAGTATGAAACTTACATTGATTAAAACACCACATGTAGTCATCGGCTTTCTCATAGTGGCGAATTACATACTATTCACTATGTTGCTCAAGTATTTGGATAGTATAACAATTCTATTTGAATCGTGAAAAATTTCAGTGGTGGTTGTTGACTGTTTACAGTTGAGTGTTAACACTACACCACCATCACTTATTTACGCCGAGCTACTTATAAAATTTTTAACCAAAGTAATATGATGTGTCGTGAGTGGCTGTCCATTCAGGTTTATAGGTGGTAAGAGACCTCATATATTGGGCACGTTCAAAAGCAGTGGGATTTGGGCAATGCTTTTGACTCATACTACCTTGCATTTGCTTTATCGATTCGTATTCGTGTTTTTGCATCCATTCGCGTATTTCCTGCTCAATAACTTGAATGTGGTTAATTCCATGTCGCAGTAATACCGAGCAAAGCATGGTAATCTTGGCACCAGCCATGAGCATTTTTAAGACATCATCGCCTCTATGAATGCCGCTTGTTGCCGCTAAATCAGCATGAATGCGGTCATAGAGAATCGCAATCCATCGTAGAGGTAAGCGCATGGATTGTGGTGTACTTAATAATACATTTGGTTCAACTTCCAACAGATTAAGATTAATATCTGGTTGATAAAAACGGTTAAACAAAACTAAAGCATTAGCGCCAGCCTTATCTAAACGTTTTGCCATATTTGCCATATTGGTGAAGTATGGGCTGAGTTTCACTGCTACGGGGATAGTTACTACTGCTTTGACTGCACGAAGAATATCAATATAAGTTTGTTCGATTTCATTACTTGTTAAGTCTACATCAGTAGGAACATAGTAAATATTTAATTCCAGTGCGTCTGCTCCTGCTTGTTGAATTTGTTTGGCATAGTTTGTCCATCCACCAAGGGATGAGCCATTGAGACTAGCAATAATTGGAATCTTTACCTTTTGTTTGGTTTCATAAATATGCTCTAAATAAGTTTTTGACCCTACGCGAAAGTTCATTGAATCAGGAAAATAAGTTAAGGCTTCAGAAAAACTTTCAGTTCCTTGGGTGAGGTGATGATGAAGTTCATAACTTTCTAGGCGTAACTGTTCTTCAAATAGTGAATGCATGACTACTGCTGCTGCACCAGCATCTTCCATACGTTGGATGTTATCAATATCTTCAGATAAAGGAGATGCAGAAGGAACCAGAGGCGATCGCAATTTCATCCCCATATAAGTTGTAGTTAAATCCATGATGATTCCTCCTGTTTTTCAGTTTAGTTTTTTCTTACCCTTGTTTCCTGACTCCACAAATAAATTTTATTAACACTAGGCGTATTTTTTCTATCCTCAAATCCTCTATTTTTATTGATTTTTTTTAATATTCTGCTCAGATATAAATACCGATTTAAATCTGCCCCATCTTCTGTTCAATAAGTTTTTGTTGCTAAATATTGATAGATTTGCCAACGTTTTTTAACATCTGTTTGAGCTTCTTGGAGTAACTGTTGTGCCACATCTTGGTTACTCTGAGTTAACATTTTGAATCGACTTTCTAAATACATATATTGTTCTAGCGGTAACTTTGGTGCGTGGGAATCAATTTGCAGGGGATTTTCTCCTTGCTTAATCCGATGTGGATTAAATCGATACAGTAACCATTGACAGGAATCAACAGCAGCTTTTTGATTTTGCATTGCTGTACTCATGTTGATTCCGTGGGCAATACAATGACTGTAGGCAATAATTAATGATGTTCCTGGATAAGCTTCGGCTTCTAAAAATGCTTTGAGGGTATGTTCGTCGCGAGCGCCCATTGCTACACTTGCAATATAAACATTGCCGTAAGTCATAGCCATTAAACCCAAGTCTTTTTTGAGTGTAGTTTTACCCCCAGTGGCAAATTTGGCTACAGCTGCTTTGGGTGTAGCTTTGGACATTTGTCCGCCTGTGTTGGAATAAACTTCAGTATCGAGAATCAAAATATTGACGTTGCGTCCACTGGCTAACACGTGATCTAGTCCTCCAAAGCCGATATCATAACCCCAGCCATCACCACCAATAATCCAGACACTCTTTTTCACTAAATAATCAGCAATTAATTTGAGATTTTGAATTTTTGATTTTACATTGGGTTCTGTTTTTAGAGTTAATATTTCATCTAACTTTTGTTTTAACAGTGCTACTTTTTCTCGCTGTTCCCAAATATCAGCTTCGTCTTTTTGTTCTGTATTAAGAATACTATTTACTAGGTTTTCACCCACATCTGTTGTTAGTTGTTTGAGTAATTCGGCGGCGAATTGTGCTTGTTTATCAATGGAAATCCGAAAACCAAGACCAAATTCGGCGTTATCTTCAAATAGGGAATTCGACCAAGCAGGGCCGCGTCCTTCGCTATTGTATGTCCAGGGGGTGGTGGGTAAATTCCCGCCATAAATGGAAGAACAACCAGTGGCGTTGGCAACAATCATGCGATCGCCAAACAATTGTGTTGCTAATTTAATATAAGGTGTCTCCCCACAACCAGCACAAGCCCCAGAAAATTCAAACAATGGTTCTTGCATTTGCTGTTGGTTAATATGAGTCAGCTTTAAATGGCTTCTATCGGGATTGGGAATACTTAAAAAGAAATCCCAATTTTCCCGTTCTTGTTCGCGTAATGGTCTTTGCGGTGCCATATTGATGGCTTTACGACGTAGTTCTGATTTGTTCTTTGCCGGACACACATCTACGCAAATACCGCAACCAGTACAATCTTCTGCTGCCACTTGGATAGTGTATTTTAAACCTTGCCAGTCATGGTCTTTAGCATTAGCACTTTTAAATGTCGCTGGTGCATTTTTTAATTGTTCTGGTTCGTAAACTTTACTACGGATAACACTGTGGGGGCATACCATGACGCATTTCCCACATTGAATGCAGACATCTGTGTCCCAAACAGGTATTTCTTGAGCAATGTTACGCTTTTCCCATTTTGCCGTACCGGTGGGATAAGTACCGTCTGCCGGTAAAGCACTAACTGGTAGTTCGTCGCCTTCACGACAAATGATTTTATTGAGGATGGGGAAGGGGGAGGAGGTAGTGTGTTGGGGAGTGGACAGGGGAGAATGGAGAATAGGGAGTGGATAGAGGTTTTCTAAGGTGGTATCTACGGCTTTGAGGTTCATTTGTACGATTTCATCGCCTTTTTTACCGTAAGTCTTGCAGATAGAGTTTTTGATTTTGGCGATCGCTTCTTCCCTTGGTAATACACCCGATAAGGCGAAGAAACAAACTTGCATGACTGTGTTAATTCTCCCTGCCATGCCTGCTTCACGGGCGACTTTATAGGCATTAATTACATAAAATTTCAGATGCTTTTCAATAATTTGCTCTTGGATTAATGGCGGCAGTCGTTCCCAAATTTCATCATTTGCGTAGGGAGAATTTAGTAAAAATATTCCCTCTG
Source organism: Nostoc sp. 2RC (assembly GCF_014222165.1). Taxonomy (NCBI): domain Bacteria; kingdom Bacillati; phylum Cyanobacteriota; class Cyanophyceae; order Nostocales; family Nostocaceae; genus Nostoc; species Nostoc sp. 2RC. The sequence continues at coordinate 7,236 of NZ_JACKZU010000158.1, read as the reverse complement.
TAATGATATCTTTGAGGATAGGAAATTTTTCGATGAATTCCCATTGATGGCAGGCAACAAAGTTAGCATGATGAATTAAATAAGTAGAACGAATTAATTGCGAACCAAAACGCAGATGAGAAACTGTAACTGACCCTGATTTTTTAGAGTCATATACAAAATATCCTTGGGCATAATTATCTGTTTCTTCACCAATAATTTTGATAGAATTTTTATTAGCACTCACTGTACCATCTGCACCCAAACCATAAAAAATAGCTTTGATAATGTTCTTTGGTTCAATGCTAAATTCCGGGTCATAATTCAAACTGGTATGGGTGACATCATCGTTAATACCGATAGTGAAATGATTTTTGGGATGGGTGGTAGCCAGATTATCAAAGACAGCTTTAATCATTCCTGGCGTGAATTCTTTAGAAGATAAACCATAACGACCGCCAACAATGAATTGGAGATTCGGGATTTGAGATTTGGAATTAACTTCGTGAATAGCAGCAACTACATCTAAATACAATGGTTCGCCAGATGCACCTGGTTCTTTGGTGCGGTCTAGAACAGCAATGGTACGGGTAGTTGTTGGCAAAGCGGCGACAAAACGCACTGCATCAAATGGGCGATATAGCCGTACTTTTAAAACCCCCACTTTTTCGCCAGTGGCGTTGAGATAATCTACTGTTTCATGTACAGCCTCACAACCAGAACCCATCAGTACAATGACTCTTTGAGCTGTTGGGTCACCGTGGTATTCAAATAGTTGGTATTGTCGCCCAGTCATATGGGCAAATTCATCCATAACTTTTTCGGTGATGTCTGCACAAGCTAAATAGTAAGGATTGACAGTTTCCCTTGCTTGGAAGTAAACATCGGGGTTTTGTGTTGTACCGCGCAAAACTGGTTTATCGGGGGTGAGGGCGCGTAAACGATGGGCGAATACTAATTCATCGGGAATGAATTCTCGCAAGTCATCGGCTGTTAAAGTTTCTATTTTGTTAATTTCGTGGGAGGTACGGAAGCCATCAAAAAAGTGTAGGAACGGTATTCGTGACTCTAAAGTTGCCCGTGTTGCCATTAAAGCAAAATCCTGCGCCTCTTGTACTGACGCAGCACACAACATTGCAAAACCAGTGCTACGTGCAGCCATAACATCACTGTGGTCGCCGAAAATTGAGAGGGCTTGTGTTGCTAGCGATCGCGCCGCAATATGAAAAACTGTAGGTGTAAGTTCTCCAGCAATTTTGTACATATTGGGGATCATTAACAATAATCCCTGGGATGCTGTAAATGTAGTTGTCAGGGAACCAGTTTGCAAAGCACCATGTACAGCGCCAGCCACACCACCTTCACTCTGCATCTCCACCACCGAAGGAACAGTACCCCAAACATTACACTTTCCTTCACTAGCCCAAGCATCTGCCCATTCAGCCATCGGCGAAGAAGGAGTAATTGGATAAATGGCAATCACTTCATTGAGTTGATAGACGACTTGGGCAACAGCCTCATTCCCATCTATGGTTGCAAAGGTTCTCTTGTTCATCTTCTGACACCTGTAAAACTCTCTCAGCCGCAGCAATGACTAAACCACAGAGATTTTCTCAAGATAATTCCCTATGTCCCAAAATAATTAGGCGTATGTTGATAGAGTATTAGTATTAGCATCGTTTTCCCTACAGTCTTTTGATTAAGATGAATCTACTCTTCACACTAAGAAAAGAAGTTGAGAAACTTGTGAAGATTTCAAAGGTTGTACAAATAGGGACTTGGAAGTAAAAAATATTTCATTGTTGACTGCTGACGGTTCACACTCAACAATGGCATGATAAATTTATAGTCTTTGGCATTTGAGTATGAACAAGCAAGATACTCCACTGAGCAAAGATGAGCTGATTAAAGAAGTCTGTCGGCGGATTCGAGTAGCCCGCAGCTATTGGGATGCTCATAACAATGCCGCTTGTCGGGGCGAACGCGATCGCGCCTTAGCCCTTTACAATACCCTGAGCAAGGAAGAAAAAGAACAAATTCCTCAAGTGTTGCGGGTGTGGTTGCGCTACCGTAGTGAGAAATACTTTGGCGCACACCGAACGCCACCAAAATCACCACGCAAATCAAAAAAGTCTTAGGGAACTGAAAAAATAAATTATTTCAGTTCAGGTCGTTGACTGTTGAACGTTGACGGTTCACAGTGAACAGTCTTCTATGGAATATTTTTTTACTTTGAAGTCACTAATTCCTAGTAATATCATGTATACCTGAAGACCAGCGTACAGGCAACAGTGCGCCCAGGCTAAAAACTACGGTTAATCCACCCATACCAAACATTGCCCAAGGTACTAAACCCTCAAGCGGATTTACCACACGCGCAGTCTTTATCGGTTGTTTAGGATCGTAACGTACCACGACTATCTTGCCGTTGCTGGAGCGGTAAGACTCATAACTACCTGTAAAGCGAGTGGGTTCACCGTTAGCTAGAAACTCGATAAGTGGTGCATAGGTTTCTTTTTCGCCATTGTTCTCACTGTTGCGCTCACCACGACTGATGCTGTCCACCACAGTACCCCGTGTTTCTTTTAGCGTTGCAATTTCGTGCGCCACTATGTTACGCACCCAAAAACCGCCCCCAATGAACAGCAATCCAAGGAACAGCCCAATACCTGCGCTGAGTTTTTCGTCAAAAGTACTTTGGTGAGGTTTGAAATTCATGGATTTAACAATAACAGTCATCAGTCAACAGTCATCATTTTTACTTATCTGGCACTACTAACCTGATAACTCCGTCAACTATGTTGCCGCTAAATTGCTGTATCAGTTTTCCTGGTATAGCGATTTAACATTTGTATGGAATCAAATGTAACCAATTAACCGACGTTGAGTAAATAAAAGTAATGAGAATTCACTTTTGGAGAAAAAACACAGAAATTAATGCGACTCTAAATAACTTATTATTTAAACCTGCAAACAAACGGATACTATTAAGTCTCAGCAAGTGGTTGAATCGGGCTTGGTGGCTTTTAAGAAAGCGTCTGCTGCCATTATTATTCTGTCTAATATCATTCTTTGCAGTATTGCAACTCAACAGTTTTACTCCTGCTGTTGCCCAAATACCTCGTCAACAAATTCGAGGTGTGTGGTTAAGTGGTAACGATTTTAGTGTTTTCCGAAATCGCTCACAAGTGCAAGCTGCCATGAGCCAACTACGAAAGTTAAATTTTAATACTGTTTATCCCGTAGTCTGGAATGATGGTTATACACAATACCCCAGTGCCATTATGCAGAAAAAGGGTATTCCTTTTTTCTTCAAGGGAGCAGAGGGACAAGATGTCATTGCAGATATTATTAGCCAAGCGCGCAGCCAAGGGTTACTAGCAATACCCTGGTTTGAATTTGGTTTCATGGTTCCTTTAACTTCGGAACTTGCATCACAGCATCCAGATTGGTTGACACAAAAGCAAGATGGAACCCAAACTTCAATTAGTGCTGCGGGTGAAGTAGCTTGGTTGAATCCCTTTCACCCAGAAGTGCAAAACTTTATCCGCGAACTCGTGTTGGAAGTAATTACGAAATACAATCCTGATGGCGTTCAATTTGACGACCATACGAGTTTACCCGTAGATTTTGGTTACGATAAGTACACAATTGCTCTATATACTCAAGAAACTGGCAATCCTCCTCCATCGAATCCCCAAGCCCAAGCATGGATAAAATGGCGGGCTGATAAAATGAGTGCCTTTATGGTAGACCTCTACCAAAGTGTGAAAGCCGAAAAACCCAATGCTATCTTTTCTGTGGCTCCCAATTACTATGATTTTGCTTACAAGCTACAACTGCAAGACTGGCTCAACTGGGTAAGGTTGGGTATTGTCGATGAATTGGTTATGCAGGTGTATCGTAATGATTTAGAAAGTTTTATCGGTCAAATTACCCGCCCAGAAATTTTAGAAACTCAACAAGTAATCCCGACTGGTATCGGGATTATGGCGGGGTTACGAAATCGCCCGGTTTCCATAGCCCAAATCCAATCTCAGGTTGTAGCAGCCCAACAGCGCGGTTTAGGTATCGGCTTTTTCTACTACGAAAGTCTTTGGGATATCGCGCCTGAACCAGCAGCCCAACGCCAATCGGTATTTGCGGCTCTTTTTCCGAATCCAGCATTCCGCGACATCTCTCAAAACACACCCCGCAAGCCGACTTTTAACACCGTATCTTTGCCTTTGTATCCAAAACCTTCCTTGGGTCAACGGGGACGCGGTTATTTTCTGGAAGTAGCGATCGCCAATGGTCAACCCAAACGTGTTTTATTAGATACAGGCTCAGCAGGGCTAAGAGTCCCCAAAGAGTTTTTAGGTAACGCTCCCATCCGCAGAACAGGCCAAAACATCAAGGAAGTATTAAGTGATGGTACTGTGCTTGAAGGCGAATTAGTTTACACTAATGTCCGATTTGGTTTAATTCCCGCCGCAGAACCCATCCCCGTACAGATTGTTACCAGTCGCCAATGTAGTGCCCAAAAACCCAATTGTTCGGCAAAAAGTGGCGCGCCATTTTCCGGTGTTATTGGTGTCAACTATTCTGAAAAGTCACTTCCCTATAACCCATTGAGAAAATTACCAGGTAATCTCAGTAACGGATTTATTGTCATGGGAAATGGTGGTACTAACAAAAATGGCAGTCTGATTCTCGGTTTAACTGCTGAAAATCAAGCAGGTTTTAAAATGGCCTCTTGGAGTCAACAGCCGCAAATTAATGGCGTAACTGGTAATCAATGGGACTCTCGGCTGGGCAAAGTTTGTTTAACTCTAGCTGGAAGTTCCGCAAAAAATTCTTGTAATGCCATAGCGATCGCTGATACTGGAACTATTAATGCTTTGGCTGAATTCAAGTCAGCTTCCACAGCCGGAAAACTCAAACCAGGAGTACTGGCTTCAGCAAATACCGTGAAACTAGCAATGAATGGCATTTTTGATTACAGCCTGACACCAGGAAACCGTGACGGATTTAATCGCTGGAATTTGAATATCTCACCACAATCACCAGTGAGTATATTTGTCAATCCTGGAATTGCATTTTTTGATAAATACGATGTCCTCTTTGACCAAGTGAATGGAAAACAAGGTTTTCGCACTCGGCGGTAAACCGATGCAACCTTAATATCAAGTTCGGATAGTCATGTCATGTCCGCTTGATTACTTATTAAACCTGAAAAACCCCACCCCTTAATCTAGTCCCCGAACTTCGGGGAGGGGAATCATAACTAAATTATGCGGACATGATAAGTAGATAGTCATGATTAAATCTAAGATGTCATTGCGAGCGAAGCGAAGCAATCGCAAAGTCTCTGGGATTGCTTCGCTTCGCTCTCTACGAGACGCTACGCGAACGCAATGACAGAACATATTATATTTATTTATGTCCATCTACTTATTACAGCAATTTTCAGGTAAATAGACCACGCGGTACGGGCGCAAAGCCTTGCGTCCCTACGACAGATGTGGTTCAAATAGATGAAAACTGCTGTAATCCAAAATCCAAAATCTAAAATCCAAAATTGCTCTAATGATGCCAATTTTCTCGGCTAAGGCGATAAACAAAGCACTCATCCTCACCAAATCTTCGATGTTCGAGAAATTGAAAGCCAAGACGTTCATAAAAACGGTGGGCGCGAGTATTACTAGCCAGGGGATCGATAAGTATGGCTGTTACAGATGAGTCTGCAAAACATCGGCTAATTGCTAGCTGCATCATTTTTGTTCCGTAGCCTTTGCCCAAATCAGTTTCTTCTCCAATCCAAATGTCAATGGCGCGAATATCTTCGGCTACATCACCCCAATAGTGACTATCCTCACGTGCGGGATCGATAATCTGCATAAATCCGATGGGACGACCATCAATTTCAGCAATCAATTGCTCTCTCCAATCGGGAGTGCGTTCGAGTTCCACTTCCCAACCCCAGTCATCGTTAGGATCTGAGGAAATTATATGAGGTTTTTCATCCCAGTATCGTAACAAATCCAAATCAGCAGAGGTAGCAGGGCGTAGGTTAATCATCATCGTGTGCGGTTAAAGACTTATCATTGAGACCACAGCAAAGGAGGAGTAAATTGTTGACTGTTGACTGTGAACCGTCAACAATCAACAATTTTAAGCCATCTATCAAAAAATCCGAAAAACAGCAATCTCAATTTGTAGATTCAGCATATACCTACAAATAAGTCAAGGATAATATGAGTCTAAAATTGAGATTTAAGCCGGTTTCCCACAGTTGGGTTGCTCTTCATCCACAACCGAAAGGGGTGATTCAATTTATTGCGGGGGCTTTCTTTGGTACGTTTTTTCCCATGTTTTTCTATCGGTATCTGCTGCAATCGTTATACGAACAGGGATATACAATTATTATTCTGCCGTTTAATTTCACTTTTAATCATTATGTAGAAGCTGGTTTTCTCATGAGAGAGCAGTACGAAATTCTGCCAGAACTTGTGAGAATGGCAACTGTTGAAGGATACGACTATGAAGCTTATTTAGATGATAAAAACTTTTCTTGGATTGGGCATAGCCTTGGTTGTAAATATATCTCGCTATTAGAAGGATTTAGTGCTTTACCTCCACAACCTGAAGCTAGAGAAAAATTTATTCGCAATTTGCTATCTTCCACTGCGAATAAGTCAGAAATTGAAAATGTAATCGCAGACATTAACACCCTAGTTGACGAACTAAAATACAAAATTATAGAAGTCCAAAAATTAATTTGTACTTATGTAGGTCGAAAAATTAAAATTAATAGCATCTTTATTAAAGGACAAGTTTCGATTTTATTAGCCCCTGCCATTACCAATACAGCTAGCGCCATTCGTCCACAATTTCTAGCAGATATCATTGATAAACTGGGTTTTGGTGTGAAACCAACCATCGAACAAACTCAGAATTTAATTCAAGAGAGTGAATTATTTAATATCATGGGTTTGGTTTGTTTTAAGTCAGATAATATTGCTAAATCAACCTGTAATTGGTTTATTAACATTCTTCAAAAACCACCCCAAGAATTTCTAGAAAATCTAGCAGGTGGACACTTAAAACCTCTAGGTATTCAATTAGGTAGTAATGTATTAAATTTCTTGGATAAACCTTTTGTTGAATCAGTTGAAAAACGCAATCAAGGATTTGAACAGCATGTAATTGAATTGTTGGAGAAACTGAAAGAAAAAGCAAAATGATGGGCATGGGGCATGGGGCATGGGGTAAGCG
>NZ_JACKZU010000157.1:0-18213 GCF_014222165.1 Nostoc sp. 2RC | reverse complement strand
GTTTGTATCAACCTTAAGTGGACGCTACCACATTTTCATGCTTGGCGGTGAAATTTTTTTCATTGGGACTGCCTTCTGAAAGAGACTGAAATAATCACATATATAGTATCAGTATTTTGAAGCGTATAAGCAAGAAGTGTAAACAGCCCAACTTATCAAGCTTAAATAGCCCAACTTGTGCCTAATTGTTGTGTAGCTTGTTGAGTTGGTGAATATGTAAAGTAGGTCACAAATAAGCTGGTTTGTAGTTTTCTCGAACTTAATCTAAGTATGTCATGAATTCAACGAATTGCTACGCCAGGAGATAAATGTGCGATCGCTCTTTTGTGGAAAGCATTTATTGAGGTGCGATCGCCATCCTGATTTGGCTGGTGTAAGCTTCATTGATTTTTATCCTTCTGAAAAAATAAGGAGACAGGTGGCAGAATTAATCGGTTTTTAGGTGCTGTGAAAGCAGGTGGGTTTGAACTTGCAAAGGTGCTAACCAATAATCCCTTTGTAAGCGTACCAATCGAAACAGTTAAAGGATGGCTTGAAGTATAACCCGTTTAGTGCCAGTCAATGCTTTAAAAACCTTGTGGTAAACCTTAAGGGAATTTTTAGGACTTGTTGTTTTTGCCAAACCTCAGAGAACAGCGAGTTAATAGTAAAAGCGTCATCAACTAACCCTCATAAATTGGCGAAGGTATTGATAACTGGTAATACTTGGTGAAAGTGAGATGCTGAGTTATTTTCACTTATCTAGTCCCACACAAAACATTTTACGAATATTCTGTAGAGGATTGAAAGGTAATCATGATGTACTCAAAAAAGGGCTTACAAAAAGTAGCTGAAGTTCTGAGTTTTAGCACATTTATTGTGTCACTTTCCTTACCTGTTTTAGCTGCCGAAGCAGATGCTCAGCCATTATCATGGAATTTGTCAAGAGATATAATGTTAGGAATTGGTAAAACAAATCCCACCCGGACTTGGACATTCATGAAGGCGCAAACCATACATAATCCGGGAAGTTATCAATTACTTGAGCAGTTTGCTTCTCCTTGTAGGAATTATGTCGGTGTGCTTCTTACAGGCATTCGATGTTGGCAAAGAGTAACAACCCCTTCTGCTTTCATACCCTATTTTGGAGGCGTGTATTCAAATGCCTCACTTCCAATTCCAGATTCCTTAATAGGTCTGACAGGTCTGGCTATTGCACACCCTACTGTTACCAATGCGGTTGTTTTGCGTTGGACGAGTCCTATTCAAGGGAAAGTCAGCGTATCAGGAAGAACTGCTCCAATGGGAGCATGTGGTAATGGGATTAAATGGTTTTTAGATCGGGAAAATAGTAATTTACTCTCAGGTTCAACAAACAGTTTCGCTGGGCAAGCATCATCCTTTGTAAAGTCCGATATCCCAGTTGCAGTCGGCTCTTCGTTGTTTTTTATTATTGATAGCAATGGAGAGGAAAGTTGTGATACAACAACTCTAGACCTACTGATTGTAGCCCAAAATTAAACATATCTCGTGATTTTAAGGATTCATTTTTAGAGGCTGTTTGAAAAGTATTTCGCTGTGATTTTAGGCGCTTTTAGATCCCCCCTAACCCCCCTTAAAAAGCGGGAAACTGAAATCAAAGTCCCCTTGGAAAGGGGATTTAGGGGAGCTAGAAAGTTTTGCTACCGACAAGAGGACTTTTCAAACATCCTCTTATCTCGACTTTATCCATTTTTACGAAACCCAAAACCTGACGCTGAAACCATTGAGAGACAGCAGTTTTAGTTTTTGGACTTGACCAGAAATCAGTGACATTGAAAAAGTATTTGCCAAAAAGCCAGGGTTTTTGCCGGATAAGGAAAGACGAGTTCTTAATTTTGGATAAAGTCGAGCTTATACTGGACAGGAATAAATCATGATTAGTAGTATTTATTTACGCAAAGGCAAACTTTACATCGATGCAACTAATAATGAAATTAGTGTATTACACAGGAAGAATTCCGCAATGAATTTGAGCGTTATAGGAACTCTATGTATGATTTTGAGAAAACCAAAACTGTTTTTGAAATAGAAGGTGATGGTGGATTATGGGAATTAGGAAGAATTGGCAATGGAAACATAGATCCTAGAACTACTTCCGGAACAAAATAATCAAATGCAAAGGTGCATAAAGTCTAAAATTAAATATACTCATAAAATGCTAGGTATTAAAATATATGGCAACGGGCGATTTTGGAATAGAAGCTTCTAGAAAAGTTTGTGAAGTTTTAACTTTCGATTAATTTTTAGGGATGAAACCCAAAAACGAAACTCAAGATCATCAAGATTTGTTGGGTTTATCAGCAGAGGAACCCAACGTACTATTATTCTTCATTTCAATTTCAAGGAATTACAATGATGAAAAAATATTTTTCTTGCTGTTGTCTGGTGACTATTTCAATTATTTTACTACCATCTGGTGCTGCTCATAGCCAAATAATAAGCGTTCCTACAATTCAATTTAAACAAAGTGAGAGAACGCTTTCCAGATTTAAAACATATATATCGCCAAATAAATTTTCAGTTCAATATCCAAAGGGATGGTTTATTACACCATCAGATGATACTATTATGATTCATAATTTTGTCTTTAGAAGACCTGCTGGTGGTGAGCTAAAAGCAGGTGAAATTAAAACAGATATAAATATCTTTAATCAATCATTTGAATCTACAAAACAATCTTACACAAAAGGCAGAATTAAGAAGCAGATTCAATTGAAAATTGGAAATCGAAAAGCATTAAGAATATGGGCAATAGAAGAATTCAATGAAAGCATAACTATACATACGATAGTTCAATATCGAAATAATCAAACTTTTTTGATCTCAAGCTTTTCAGAAGGATTAACGCCTTCAATGGTGAACACTATCCAAACAGTTCACGGATCTTTTAGGATTCTTGAATAGATGCGGCGATCGCTGCTTATGCAGATACTAATCCAAATCTGGCTGGAACACAGCCATTAGCTGCTAAACAAGCTGTATTCTTTGGTTGGAATGGAGGAACTTACCTATCAGTCAATGATAGTACTGCTGCCTTTAATGCTACCAGTGACCTCTTGATTAACGTTACAGGTATGATTGGTACTTTAGCGACTGGTTCGTTAACTACAAACAACTACTTTGCCGTTTGACGCAGACGGAAATTGGGCGGTGGGTGCGAGATAATGCAGACGTAAAAGGTAGTTCCAGTATTTTAGCCATCTACAATAATTAGCAAGCAGCAATAATTCAGTATGGCCAAAGATATTTTTCACACCGCCCTTAAAACTCCGCCAAAACCCTTATATAGGGATAAAATTTTACCTCTCTTTGATGGCAAGTCTACTGTCTAGCTGCTGCTATCAAATGCTGATGCACTAAATACTCAAACTGATAAAGATAGGCAGCAACAATTACTTGAATGAAGATGGAAATTGTAGGCAAATGCGGTAGTTCATTTTTAAATACAGTTAATAAATTAAATAAATCAGGAGATGGCATAAAAAGCCCCAAAAGACCAAATGCTATTACCGTTGAGAGAATATTCACCGACCAACCATATAATCCTTCCCACCAACTGAGAAAACTGGGCAAAACTCCTGGGGTTGCTTCTGTTTCCGTGACTCGACTTTCTGGGAAGAAGCTATCTAAAAACCGATGCAGCCAATGGTGAACAAATGCTACCACTATGATGGGGGAAAGTTGCGCTACCAAACTAAATAAATAGATTAACTTGAGAAAAATTACCCTGGGTAGTAAATTAATGAGCATGAAAATAATCATTCCCAGATAGGCGATCGCATACTGTAAACCAATTATTAATAGAATAAGAGCGATCGCATTCACCCAAAACCGGGGGGTAGGAATCCAAGAAGGCCAATTTTGCATAAATTTTTTTTAGAATGTTTGGAAAGCCGTAATCCTAGCTGAATTTCAAGATTGTTATGAAGTTTGGCAAGGAAACTTGCACCATCACCATAAAATCTCGAATGTGAAATACTTATGGTGGCACTACTCCTAAAAATCATCTCAATACTAATCTACTGGTAGCAAAATTAAAAGGCAATTATGACTGCCCTAATTCTTAACCTCAGCCCCACAATTGAACTAACAGATGAGCAATTCTTCCAACTGTGTCAAAATAATCGAGATTTGCGACTTGAGCGCACGGCAGAGGGAGAATTAATTATCATGCCACCAACTGGATGGGAAAGCGGAAATCGCAATAGTAGACTGACACAGCGCTTAGGTAATTGGACTGACGCTAATGGTACGGGGTTGGCTTTTGACTCTTCAACGGGTTTCAAGCTTCCTAATGGTGCAAATCGGTCTCCTGATGCGTCTTGGGTGAGTCGCCAGCGATTAGAAGCCCTAAATCCAGACCCCGACAGATTCCTACCAATGGCACCTGATTTTGCGGTGGAATTACGCTCCGCTTCAGATAGCTTAAAAACTGTGCAAGAAAAGATGCGGGAATACATTAGCAACGGCGTGCGTTTGGGTTGGCTAATCGATCCCCAAAACCAACGAGTAGAAATTTATCGCCCAGGAAAAGATGTTGAGATTCTGCAATCGCCCACTAGTTTATCAGGAGAGGATGTCTTACCTGGGTTGGTGTTGGATTTAGCACAGATTTTGAATTAATGACTGTTTTTACGTCAAAATCGCTCCGCCCATCAACCGCTCATACCGATATTTCAATTCTTCTTTCATCAAAAACCAGCGCTCTAAAGTCACATCCATCTCTATGATTTTTTCAGCTGCTTGCCGTGCCAAAAGTAAAACTTCTTCATCTTCAACCAAACTCGCCAAAGTAAAATCCGGCACTCCAGATTGACGAGTTCCCAGTACTTGCCCAGGGCCGCGAAAACGCATATCCATTTCTGAGATGAAAAAGCCATCTTGGGACTGTTCCAAAACCCTCAATCTTTGTTGTGCATCGGGATTCCTAGAACTGCTCATCAACAAACAGTAAGACTGAGCCGCACCACGACCAACGCGCCCGCGTAATTGGTGCAGTTGGGATAACCCAAATCGCTCTGCATTTTCAATGAGCATCACTGTAGCGTTGGGTACATCTACACCCACCTCAACAACAGTAGTTGAAACTAAAATTTGTGTTTCGTTATCCCGAAATTTAGTGATTGCGTCGTCTTTTTCGGCTGAACTCATGCGACCGTGGAGCAGCCCCACCTGAAAATCTGGAAAAACGCTTTCCTGTAACTTTTGATGCTCATCTACCGCCGATCGCAAGTCTAATTTTTCTGATTCTTCCACTAACGGCAAAACTACATAAACTTGCCTTCCTTGGGCAATTTCTCGACGCATCAGTTCATAAGCATGGTTGCGTTGCTGACCTGATAGCATTGTTGTTTGTATCTTTTGCCGTCCTGGTGGTAACTCATCAATTTGGCTAACGTCTAAATCCCCGTGTATTGTCAGTGCTAAAGTTCGGGGAATCGGAGTGGCTGTCATTGTTAACACATGGGGTTGCTGACCTTTTTGCTGCAAACGCGCCCGTTGTTCTACCCCAAAGCGATGTTGTTCGTCAATCACCACTAACCCCAAACGCTGGAAATTCACAGGGTCTTGAATCAAGGCATGAGTTCCCACCAATAGCGGTAGTTCACCTGTTTCTAACTGTGAATGTATTTGTCTGCGTTTAGCAGTTTTCGTGGAACCAGTCAGTAATTCCACTGGTAAATGCAGCAAGTTAAACCAACTAACTAACTTGCGATAATGCTGTTCTGCTAAAACTTCTGTGGGAGCCATCAGCGCCGCTTGGTAGCCAGATTGAATTGCTGCTAGGATAGCCAGCACTGCAACCACAGTTTTCCCGGAACCGACATCGCCTTGCACCAAACGATTCATGGGTGCGGGTTTTTGCAAGTCGTTGAGGATATCGTTAATGACTCGTTGCTGTGCCCCAGTGAGTTGAAAAGGCAGTATTTCGTAAAATTTCTCTATCAATTGACCGCGTGGCGCGAGAATAGCAGCCTTTTGAATTGCCTTTGCTTGTTGTTGACGTTGCAGTAAACCCAGTTGCAGGTAGAAAAATTCGTCAAATACTAGACGACGACGAGCGACTTGCAGAGTTTCGCCATCTTTAGGAAAGTGAATATTAGCGATCGCATCTTTCAATTCCATCAAAGCATATTTCTGCCGCAAACCACTAGGCAAAGGGTCTTTCAATTGAGCCGCAGCCGGTAAAGCCGCAATTACCGCTTGTCGCACTGCATTGGCCACCACTCCCTCTGTCAATGCATAAATTGGTACCACACGTCCAATATTCAGCGACTCAATGGCATCTCCTGGATTTGCCAAAACTTCTAATTCAGGATTATCCAGCGTCAAGCCGTATTTGCTCTCTTTCACCAACCCGCAGGCGGCCACAATACTACCTACCTGATAACGGCGTTTTAAACTTTCTTGCCAACCGCGACTACTATAGCGGCTACCTGCGTAAAAACGCCCAATTTTTATTTGACCACTGTTATCTTTTACTACCAATTCTAAAATAGATAATTTCTGATTCTTGGGGCTAGTAAAGCAGTTGCAACGCTTCACCGTTGCCACTATTGTCACCGTTTCACCCGCTTGTAACTCACGGATATTCACCTGACGCGCATAGTCAATGTGGTCGCGGGGATAATAAAAAAGCAAATCCCGGATGGTATACAAACCAAGACGCGCTAAATTATCAGCTCTTTTAAAGCCGATTTCTGGTAAATCACTCAGCTTTTGCTCAATTTTCGGAGCCAGCCTCCGGCTTACCTCGGCAACAATAGGAGTTGTTGGATTTTGGATTTTGGATTGATAACTTCTCCTCTGCTCCCCTGCTTCCCCGCTTCTTTGCTCCCCTTCCTCATCCTCCTGCTGTAGCTGGTGAAGATACCTACGAGTCTCTGCTACTAAGTGTTGCCTTTCTTCCACCGCTAAATGTGGATAACTGGCAAATTGCACCGCTAATCCTTGCCAACGACGGCGTTCGTTTTGGGGTAAACCTGCGGGAAATTTTCCCAAAGTCAAGCTGAGAAATTCGCTAAAGCGGTATTGTCTGCCCATCAAATCTGAGAAACCATGTTCGGCTTCTACTGCCAAGGCTTTGTGCAATCTTATCCAATCTGGTTTTTCATTACTCATTGGTTAGTAGAGTGAGGAGTGAGGAGTGAGGAGTTAGGAGTTACGAGTGAGGAGTTAAGAATAAATAACTCATAACTCATAACTCATAACCCCTCACTCATAACTTTATTCAAACCAACTAGCACGCCAAGCAGCTTCAGCTTCAGCAACGGTTTTTTCTCGAAGTTTCTTTTGATACTCCCGTTCTAGTTTGTTGAGCTGAACTAAAATACCCCGAATCTGCCTGCGTTCCGATGAGAGTGTCGGGTCAGCAAATTCAATTTCCCCCAGCCGCAAATTAATAGCCATAATCTGTGTCAGACCAGAATCCTCTGACTGCTGCTCATTGTCAATTTCAATTATTAAGTTTAATAAGTTGGGCGGCCCTGGCATTACTTCAGCAGATGCTTCTGATGCCGCCGCAGCCGCAGCTGCTAAAATCGGTTCTGGTAATTTTTTCGGTAATATCCCGGCTTTTTGTAATAAAACATTAGCCTCATGGGATACTTTTTTCAGTATTTCTTGCGTAATATCCTCTATATTCTGTTGCCATTTTGCTAGTTCTATGGGATTGGAGGTATCAGGGAATGAGAGGGATAAAGAAGTATTTTCTTCTTCATCTACCCCTACTTCCTCATCTCCCCCTGCTTCCTCATCTTGCTCATCTCCCCCTACTTCCTCATCTTCCTCATCTTCCCCTACTTCCTCACTAATATAAGCAACCAACTGCTCCGCTGCCACTTGACTTAACTTGCGGATGGCTTGTTGCAATTGCTGGCGCTGATTCAATGACAAATTCAGGAAGTTTTCTGGATACCCTTGAGTACAAAGGTGGTAAGTAGCTAGAATCAACTGTTTTTGTAAAGTTACTCCCAAGCTGGCTAGATAACTAGCATAAGCGGTTTGTAGTTGTAGTGCGATCGCTCCAATAGCTTCTTTAAGTGCTGCAATATCCCGCTCAATTCGCTCGATTGCTCTTGCCATAACTTCTCGCTCTTACCCATATCAACCACTAAATAGTACTAATGTACCTATTTATTTTAGATAACTTTCCCAAGCATTTTAAATTTTGAATTATATGCGAAATTTCGCTGCTCTATTAATAAAATACAGGTCAGGCTATTGGCTTGACCTGTCCTTAAATAAGTTAGGAGTTATGAATGTGAGTCATGAATTATCAAGTCAACTCCTAACTCTTAACCCCAGTTATGAATTATCAAGTCAACTCCTAACTCCTAACTCCTAACTCCTAACTCCTAACTCCTAACTCCTAACTCCTAACTAAATATTACTTGCCCATTTGTGCGGCGACTTCTTCAGCGAAGTTACTTTCTTCCTTTTCAATGCCTTCACCCAGTACATAGCGGACAAAGCGATTTACTTGGATGTCTTCGCCTAATTGCCCCTTGACTTGCTTCAACAATTCTTCTACGGAAATACTTTGATCTCGAATATAAGGTTGATCTAGCAAAGTCAATTCTTTGAGGCGTTTGTCAATTCGTCCCTGAACAATTTTTTCTTTGATGTTATCTGGCTTGTTCGCCAAATCATCCTTGGCCATTTCAATGGCTTTTTCTTTTTGAGCTACTTCGGCAGGAATTTGCTCTACGCTGACATACTCGACATTGGGGCAGGCTGCAACTTGCATGGCTGCGTTCCGCGCTAAGCTTTGGAATTCTTCTTTAGCAGCAGCTGATTCTGTTTTGGAACCCAATTCTACCAATACACCAACTCGACCGCCGGTGTGAATGTAGCTATCGACGATACCTTGGGAACCTTCTGCCAGTTCAAATTTGATAAACCGACGCAGTTGGATGTTTTCGCCAAGTGTGCCAATAGTCTGCTTGATGAATTCATCTACAGTCACACTTTGATCTTCAATGTAGGGTTGAGCTAACAAAGACTCAACACTGTCAGCAGTTGTCGCTTGCTTAGCCAGGTTTTTCACCAAAGCTTTAAAAGCGTCGTTACGAGCCACAAAATCGGTTTGGCAGTTGAGTTCTATGAGTACACCGACTCGACCACCGGATTCAATATAGGTGTCTACTAGACCTTCAGCTGCAACGCGATCGCTTTTTTTACCCGCTGAAGTGATGCCCTTTTTCCGTAGCCAATCTATGGCTTCATCTATATTGCCATCAGTTTCTTTCAGCGCCTTTTTACAGTCCATCATGCCAGCACCAGTTTTTTGGCGTAGCTCTTGGACGAGTTTTGCAGATATTTCCGCCATGTTCCCTCAATTCCTAACTTGACCTCGAAATTGTAATTGCTCACCTAATTTAGTGCTGAGTGCTGAGTTTTGAGTGTTCATACCAAATTGATGTAGGAAGTATTTTTTGAAATTCTGGAACTTTATAGCAAAGGCTTTTCATCCAAAATCCAAAATCTAAAATCCAAAATCCAAAATTCGTATGACTTATCAAAACTCAGCACCATCCAATTTGCTGAGTATCTCTATCTTACTCAGCCCTCAGCACTCATTATTCTTCTTCGTCGTCATCGGGGATCAAGGTGTCAGTGTAGTCACCCTCTTCGTAATCTTCCTCATACTCAGCACCTTCATAATCCTCGTAATCTTCTTCGACATCGAGTTGACCGTGACGACCTTCATAAATGGCATCTGCCAATTTTCCGACTATCAGCTTGATGGATCTGATGGCATCGTCGTTTGCTGGTATGGGGATGTCAACTACATCTGGGTCGCAGTTTGTATCCAGCATAGACACAATGGGAATGTTGAGTTTTTGGCACTCTTGAACAGCGTTATATTCCCGACGTTGGTCTACAATCACCACGATATCGGGGACTTTTCGCATTGTTTTAATGCCGCCCAAGTATTTTTGCAGCTTCGCCATTTCCCGACGCAGCATTGATGCTTCTTTTTTCGGCAATAAATCTAGTGCGCCGCTTTCTTCCCGCCGTTCTAAATCTTTGAGGCGGTCTACCCGTGTTTTAATAGTCGCCCAGTTGGTGAGCATTCCTCCCAACCAGCGTTGGTTAATGTAATGGGAACCGCAACGGCTGGCTTCTTGGGCAATAATTCCAGCAGCTTGACGCTTTGTGCCGACAAAAAGAAATTTCTTGCCTTGCTCAGCTTGTGTACGCATATAACTATAAGCGTCTTCCATCAACTGGGCAGTCTGCACCAAGTCGATGATATGCACCCCATTGCGAGATGTGTAAATATAAGGGGACATTTTTGGGTTCCAACGCCGGGTCTGATGCCCAAAGTGAACCCCTGACTCCATCATTTGAGCCAATGAAACAACTGGCATAAATTTTTCAACTCCATTCGGGTTAAACCTCCATCCAAGCGTATTTCCCAATTGAGAAACACCCGAATTCTTAGATGTGTGAGATTAGTTAGCCATACTAGGTTAGCATATTCGCTAAATTTAGGGGATTGGGCATTGGGCATTGGGCATTGGGCATCGGAAGAGGACAAGGAGAATAATTTTAACTTCTCACCGGAGTTTCAAAGTCTCCGGCTCAGCTAAACATTCAACACTCAGCACTCCCCGTTTGCCCCATGCCCCATGCCCTATTACGCAAACTCAATAGTCTCAACAAACTCTAAAATATTTTCCTTGATATATTCGGCTTCTTCTTCGATAGAGTCTGGTGTTTCGCCGTTGAGAAAGCTGTGCTGGCTGCTAACTATGTACAAAAATTGACCGTTGATAAAGGTAAGTAGCCCTCGATATGCATCTAATCTGACAGCAGTTCCATTATTTTCTTGCTTGGAAATCGTCGAACCTTTGGGCATATCCACTAATACGTAGTAAGCCCCTGATAAAGTATCTTCTAAGTATTTAGTATATTCTACTGTGGCATCTGGTACGTTCGCTAAAATTGCTTGGGGTACGTATTTGTCTACTAAAATTGTATGTAAATATTTTTCTTGTCCCAGAGATTCGAGTTCCTCTAACTGTTCCACAGGGAAAGGATAATAGTCAATTCTCAGCAAAGTCCCCATATCATCAGAAAAGCCTACTACTCCTTCCTGGCTTTGAATTCTACCGCCGTTTTCGATCTCCACTGGAACGGGTACTGTAAAATTACCCAAAGGAGATTTGTAGGTCTGTTGGATATATTCATCTATAATTACTGTTTCATCTTCATCATCTGCATATTCTTCTTCTTGTTCAGCTTCTTCAAAAACTGCAATTACTTCTTTAATAATTTCCTCTGCTTCTTCATCTTCAAGTTCTAAGGCTGTTTGTAGCTTTTTGAGGTAGCCTTGTTTTTGTTTAGGAATACCAAGTTCGTCGTCTAAAAGTACTATGACTGCGGCGGCGAAACCATCGAGTACCAATTCATCAGAAAGAGAAATTTTAGCGGTATTAAACAAGCAACCGAGTCCTTCGTCTTCTGCAATACCTATTAGTCGATCTACGATTTCGACAATTTCATCTTCTGAGTATTCTTCAAAAACCTCGAATTCCCAAAGTACACCAGCTAAACTTTCTGCATCTATATCTTCAATAGATAAATCAGCGATCGCTGTGACAGTTGCGATGGCTGCTACGGCTTCCTCTGGACTTAGGGATTCTTCTGATGTCTCGGATGAGTTAAAAATCTTGTCATATTTGCTCATAATTGTTACCAGGATAGATTGCTATATAGTCATAACAGTTTGAAAGTGAAAATGGTCAGTTTAGCAATGGAGTGAATCTCCAAAAGAAAAACTTCAGTAATATGCTGATTGACAACAATGTAAAATTTGAAATTGATGATTAAAAATCTGTAACAAAAAACTTTTGAGGAGAATTTCTCCAAAGCGATAACCAGAAAACTAGCCTTTACCACTCACTTTTGTATTCTTTATCTCCATTGGTAACATACAGAAAACGTTCGGCAATATTTTCGTAAAAACTGGCATCGAACCAGTAACCTTGGTGTCCTTGGTCACCCCAGGATGCTTGATATTTCATTTCAACGTTATCTAGGTTTTCATAGTAATCTAGGTGACCGCTAATTGGATCTTGCAGATGGTAGTAATTAACCCAACGAACTCCATCGAGTTTGCATTCAACTGGATTTTTGATTGAGTATTGATTTTTTTGTGTAAATTCTGGTTTGACGCGGAAGGAATTGAGGTGTTCTAAAATTCGCTGCCTAATATACTGTCCCTCCTGCGGTACTTCTCTAAAGAAAAAGGCGATTTTATCTAGTGGCGAACCAAAGGTAATTAATCCTTTTATTTTATCTAATAAAAGATTGTTATTTTTATCTTGAGAAAGGCTGGCTTCAATACACAGGAGGTTTAATGTGTCGTAAGCAATACAGCTACCAAGGGAATGCCCCGCTATAATTACTTGGTCGTAATTTGCTTGTTTATCTTTCAAAATTGCTTTCAGTAATGTTAAAGATTCCCTCAAAATTTGCTGACGAATTATTTTATAAGGCGATTTTTGGTCAGTGGTACTGTAAATAGTGATATCACCCACAAAATCAACCAATGGGGGAGTAACAAGTTGTTTGCTTAACTGCCAAGCTGATTGGAGAAAACGACCTTTGAGAAATGGCCCTGCTAAGAACAGAATTAACCAAACACCCATTCGTAATACTGGGTATAAAAAGTTAAATATCCGCAGCAATATTGTTAGCGATCGCAGCCGATATTTAAAAAAACTTTTATTATCTCTGTTAGCCAATAAACTATCTAATAGAAATTGGTTTTCTCTACGGTTATAAAACTTAATCGTCCCATTTAAAGTTTGTTCTGCCCATTGCAATATCTCAGGTACAGTGATTTTTTTTTCTGTATAAGGTGACCAGTAGTACTCGTGAACATCAATTAGCCAATCTTCATTACTAGCTGATTTCAATCTCACGAAGCTTTCTGTCCAAACAGACCCAGTTGATAGTCTGCGTTTAGCTATTAGATGTTCTAAATTGAAAGCTAAATTTTGTTTATCGAAATATTTCAGAAAATTATGGGTGAAAAAATCTACAGTTTCAAAAGGATTTTGTTCGCCAATACCGTGGATAAACAGAAATGCTGTGCGACCTTTGAGCAATCTCACCCTTTTTGGTTTATCTGTCATAAATGATGACCATTTTCATAGTAAATAGAAAGACAAAAATGAATAAATTCAAAATTCACGCATTAAATACAGCCACCCCACTTGCGGGTGGGGTTTCTCAAATTCTTATTTACTTTATTACTTTATTGAAAAATATTGAAGATAGTTAGTTATTTTTTAAACAATTAATTTCGCTGAATTGATCTGTGAAGCTGAACAACGATGTAATAGATGTGTCCACTTGAGTCCAACACATCCTCTTATCAGTATTTACCGTCAGTTTTAGACTATAAATTATTGATATTATTAAGTTTTGTTAAAAATGAATTGCCCCTAAAACTGCTATATTTTTTTTGTTTTATCCTCTAGCAGATGAATTATATCTATGGATAGAATTATAAACTAGCTAGCGGTAGATACGTACACCGCAGGCAGGATGTCAAAATACCGACGTTTGCAGTTACACAAGATATTCAAAACATCTACTGTTTAATATACAAACGTAAATTCCCTGAGATTTTGAGTTTTTTATGGTAAAAACACCTCCATCCCAATTTTCACCAGAACAATACAAAGTTGATTCAGCAACAGAAAAAGTAGAAGCTTTAATACAAACGCCTCCATCAGATACTGAAATCGATCTAGACTTTCTCTACACTAGGGATATTGAATTTCGTCAGGAGACAATCTACTTTCTTGTAGTCGATCGCTTTCATGATGGTGACCCAGATAACAGCGAAGGTGCAAACTCAGAACTCTACGATCCAACTAAGCAAGATTGGGGTAAGTACTGGGGTGGCGACTTGCAAGGTGTGATTGACAAATTGGATTATCTCAAAAACATGGGGGTTAGCGCTATTTGGTTAACTCCACTGTTTGAGCAAGTGGAAGAGTTGTTTGTCGGTAATGCTGCACTACATGGTTATTGGACAAAAGACTTTAAGCGACTTAATCCTCGGTATATTGCCAACGACGAAAACCCTTCTTTAAATGCTACTCAAGAAGAAAAAAATACTACCTTCGATCGCTTAATTGCCGAACTGCACAAGCGCAATATGAAGCTGATACTAGATATTGTCTGCAACCATAGCAGTCCTGATACCAGCGGTAGTAAAGGTGAACTATATGATGATGGTGTCAAAATTGCTGACTTCAATGATGATGTCAATCACTGGTATCACCACTATGGCGAAGTGCAAAACTGGGAAGACGAATGGCAAGTGCAAAACTGTGAATTAGCCGGTTTAGCAACTTTTAATGAAAACAATAGCGATTATCGTCAGTATATCAAGTCAGCAATTAAACAGTGGCTAGACCGTGGTGTAGATGCACTGCGGGTGGATACCGTCAAACACATGCCCATTTGGTTTTGGCAAGAATTCACCGGCGACATCAGCAATCACAAACCAGATGTGTTTATCTTTGGTGAGTGGATTTACAGTAATCCTAGTGACGATCGCTCCGTGGAATTTGCCAACCACTCAGGCATGACCATGCTAGACTTTGGGCTGTGCGTGGCAATTCGGGCAGCACTAGCCCAAGGTTCGGAAAACGGATTCCATACAATTCAATATATTTTTGACCAAGATCATCGCTACAGTGGGGCTACAGAGTTAGTCACCTTCATTGATAACCACGATATGCCCCGTTTCCAATCGCTGAACCCCGACCCAGCGATGTTGAGGGTGGCCATAGCCTTGATCATGACATCTCGTGGTATTCCCTGTATATATTACGGCACAGAACAATATCTGCATAACGACACCGACGGCGGTAACGATCCATATAATCGCCCGATGATGGAAAGCTGGGATACAGATACAGAAGTATATCGTTACATCAGATTATTGTCTGGTTTACGGCGACTCAATCCCGCAGTTTCAATGGGTAGCCACTGGCAAAAATACTTAACAAACGACGTTTATTGTTACGTCCGCCGTTATCGCGATTCTCTATGTTTCGTTGCTTTAAACCGGGGAGGAGAAGTTACTCTCCCAGAAGTAGAAACAGAATTACCTGATGGCGAACATACTTGTGTATTAACTCGTAACAAGTATGAAGTGAAAGACGGCAAAATCTACGACTTGGTACTCGAAGAACGGGGAGTAATTGTTTTCAGCCACGTAGGAGAACGGATTAAAGGGCAAACCATAGTCCGCGCCCAACTGAATGGCGTACAAACTCAACCAGGCGAAACCATTGTTGTGATTGGAGACTGCCCAGAGTTAGGCAACTGGGATATTAGCAAAGCCTATCCTTTGGAATACATCAATACTAATACTTGGTTTGCCGAGATTCCCTTCAATGAGAGTGCAGGCAAACTGATTGCCTATAAATATGCCTTATGGCGGGAAGGGCAATCGCCCCTGCGGGAAAATCTCGTTAACCGCCGTTGGGTAATTGCCAAAGAAGGTACCGTTAAATGGCGTGATACCTGGGCTAGTGGACGGGAATCTTAGAATTGGGCATGGGGCATTGGGCAAGGGGGAGAATGAAAAATTACTTCTTTCCCCCCTGCTCCCTTGTCTCCCTCATCTCCCTCATCTTTGCACCTCCCCACTTCCCTACTCAGTTTTTCAACTAAGGAATAGAACAGGAACGCCAAAGATCTGAACGCCTAGCTGCTCAATTGCGTAGACACGAAGTGGCTTGTGGTCAGACATCGCTCGGTTTGGAACCAGAAGTATAATATTTTTCTTGGAATTATAAATCGAAAATCGCTGGTGTAAAATTATCATCTGTGGCTTAATTTTTTTAGACACAGATTTTACTGCTACCAGGTGCGATCGCGATGACAAATAGACCTCCTTCCGAACCTGAGTCATCTCAAAAAACTGCCCTTGGCTTTGATGAATTTATAGCGATTTTAGTTGCCTTCACTACTATTGGAGCAATTCTTTTTTGGTCATTGTCACGCAGAGATTCTAGTTGGAATTTCAACAGTTTGCTCTCGCCTTCCCCCACTAGTTCTGCTAGCGCTTACCCCGATAAAGTATCACCTTCTCCTACTCCCAAAGTAGAACCAAATCCAGCTTCTGAATTCAACTCCTCTCCAACTGCAACTGTTGAACCCAAAACACCTTTATTACCGACTAATACCCCAACTCCTTACCCTGAAGTCTTATCATCTCCTAAAGTAACTCCGACTCAATCTCCACAACCACAAATACCTGTATCCTCTTCATTAGGGCTTGAGTCCTCAATTGCATCATCAGCGTTACCTTTAGTAACCCCAGCAAAACCAAAATCAATTATTCCACCGCCAATTGCATTCAATGATGTGCCAAGTAACTTCTGGGGTCGGCGTTTCATAGATGTTCTCTCTTCTCGTAGTATTCTCAAAGGATTTCCTGATTATTCTTTTAGACCAAACCAGCCTGTAAACCGCGCTGAATTTGCTGCCATACTACAAAAAGCTTTTAACCAAGAAATTTCTAAGAACGCCATCGACTTTCAAGATGTACCAACAACATTTTGGGCAAATTCAGCAATTAACCAAGCCATCAGTAGCGGATTTCTCAAAGGCTACCCAGAAAAAACCTTCAAGCCACAACAAAATATTTCAAGAGTACAGGTTTTAGTTGCCCTTGCTAGTGGGTTGAATTTGAAAACACCTAATTCGCCAAATCAGATTTTAAGTGTTTATCAAGATGCTAAAGATATCCCGTCATATGCTAGAGCTAAAATAGCTGCTGCTACAGCTAATGAACTTGTGGTTAACTATCCAAACCTACAAATCCTTGCTCCCAACAAAATAGCAACTCGCGGTGAAGTGGCGGCGATGATTCATCAAGCTTTAGTTAAACAAGGTAAATTCAAGGCAATTTCATCTGAAAACATAGTGCGTAGGCATAACCCATCAGAACTATTACCCATTCCAAAACAAAACCCAAAGGTTAACTTATCAGCAGGCGGATCATCTCAAGAATAAACTTCCAAGTAAAAAATATTTCATTATTGTGTAGGCAGGGAGCAGGGGAGAATAATAATTAACTAGTCGCCACTCACCAGTCCCCAGTCATCAGTCATCAGTCAACAATCAACCTGATTTTTAGATCGAAACTTCTCCTATGAAAGACGCTACGCCTAGCAAAATCCAGACGAGTGGGTGGAGATTATAAAATCAGGCGTGATTTTGAATGAGAGCATTGGCGTAGCGTCTTGATAAGAGAAGCAAAAGTTCAGATATTAAGCTTCTGGAACTTGTTTACCAACAACTTGTGATTTAAGAGTAGTGATTTCAGAAGTTAACTCTTTTCTAGTTGAGGCTTTGAGTAAATAGCGGTAAACAAACCAAGCAGAGTAGCCAATACCAATCAACTCAAAAGTAGGAGCCACCAAGGGAATATCATTTAGAGCATCCAATACTGCCAAGAGTACTTTAACTCCAACAATTGCTCCCACAATTAGACCAACGCTAACCAAGGGCTGCTTATATTGCTTAAAGAAGTTTCCGACGTATTCAGGTAACGATGCTAAAAAGCTAGAAATTTGCTCTCCATATTTTAGCCATTCGTCTTGGGGCTGGGCGGGAGGCTGGAGTTTGGTAATGGTTCCCGTTTGGGTGTTGATTTCTGGCACTGTAGCCTCTTTGGATGTGGTTTCCGTAAAATCTTGTTCTGGCATTTTTACTCCCAATAAATTTGACAGTTGAGTTTTTTTAATGTGGATAATTACAACCAAAAGGCTGTTGATTAGGTAATGTACGAATCCGCCACCACAATTGAGTCAAGGGCAAAAAAATGATTTTAGTATCCTATAACCATAATTGCCCGTAACATCTACTGCATCAACTACAAGGTAGAAAGTCAGTAGTATGATAGAACTCACAAGGCAGCAGAATGTATTATAATCAGCTTCCTGAGTTGTATTTTTTGTCATCAACTCGAATCCTCAGGTTGTAGATTATCCGATTTCGTGTCATTTGCCCATAATCGTACTAAATCTAGATACAAATCATGCAAAAATTAATCCACCTCTCATTTATATAAGCTTAAAAACCGATTTTATCGGATATTAAAGCTATCTTAAGGCATGGGGCATGGGGCATTGGGCATGGGGC
>NZ_JACKZU010000815.1:0-353 GCF_014222165.1 Nostoc sp. 2RC | reverse complement strand
ATTAAGAGTGCTGCTGGCTACTTGCCCCCCAACACTTTCACACGGAAGTTGTGACTGTGAATTTTGCCCCCCAACACGTAATTACCACTCGCGCCAAGCTTCGTTGTAATCGTCTAAGTTTTGATAGTCGTCTGGGTCTGGTGGTTCTTCTGAGTCGTCGTAGAAAATTGTCAGCTGGTCGCCGTCAGCCTTTCTCTTGACTTCACCAAAGTGGGCCGGATTCCAGCGTTCGCCATCAGTGTGTTGGAGGGCAAGGTCTTCAGTCTTGAGAACAGAGTAATATTCCTTTGGCACATAAACAGCTTGGCCATTTCTGGTGACATAAATTGCCCCCTTCCAATCAGGATGTACTA
>NZ_JACKZU010000156.1:0-18235 GCF_014222165.1 Nostoc sp. 2RC | reverse complement strand
GTTTAATATAGTAATTTAACTAACAATTTCATCAAAAATTCATATTCTCCAAAATATAGGAATAATAATTAAATTTTTGATGAAAATTTAAGTAATAAACACCAATAAAAGGATAATTTTGACTATTTACTGATAACGATAGTCTGAACAGGGGAATACTAAGCCATAGAAACAAAATTATAAATATAGGTTGCAATGTCAATAGTACTAGATACACTATATGCGTTTCCTGGCTATAGGATAACTGAGCAAATTTACTCAGGTAGTAAAACCCTAGTTTATCGGGGTATTAGAGAGCAAGACCAAAAATCAGTAGTTCTCAAATTGATGCGGAGTGAATATCCTACATTCGCGGAAATTGCCCAATTTCGCAATCAATATATCATCACTAAAAACCTCGATATACCTGGTATCATCAAACCTTATAGTTTAGATAATTACCGCAATAGTTACATCTTAGTGATGGAAGATTTTGGTGGTATTTCCCTACAAAAATGGCGACTGGAAGCCAAGGATCAAAAAGAGAATAAAATTTCTGTAGATGAGTTTTTTGATATTGCTATTAAAATTGCTTCTATTCTTGAAGGACTGCACCGCGATCGCATTATTCACAAAGATATTAAACCTGCCAATATCCTGATTAATCCAACTACAGGTGAGATAAAAATCATCGACTTTAGTATTGCCACACTTTTACCAAGAGAAAGCCAATGTCTGATTAACCCCAACGTTTTAGAAGGTACTCTTGCTTATATTTCTCCAGAACAAACTGGTAGGATGAACCGGGGTATTGACTACCGCACTGATTTTTATTCTCTGGGTGTAACCTTTTTTGAACTCCTTACCGGACAAGTACCTTTCATAAGTAAAGATCCGATGGAGTTAGTTTACTCTCATATTGCTAAACAACCGCTAAAAGCTAGCCAGCTAAATTCCAATATTCCAGCAATTTTGTCTGAGATTATCAGCAAACTGATGGCCAAAAATGCTGAGGAACGCTATCAAAGCGTATCGGGGTTAAAGCATGATTTGGAAGTGTGCCAAAAGCAATGGCAAGAAATAGGAAAGATTGCAACTTTTAAACTAGCTAGCCGCGACATCTCAGACCGTTTTGTAATTCCCGAAAAACTCTATGGCCGGCAAAATGAAGTTGCAACCCTACTTGCTGCTTTTGAGCGAGTTGCTAACCC
Source organism: Nostoc sp. 2RC (assembly GCF_014222165.1). NCBI lineage: Bacteria > Bacillati > Cyanobacteriota > Cyanophyceae > Nostocales > Nostocaceae > Nostoc > Nostoc sp. 2RC. The sequence continues at coordinate 17,045 of NZ_JACKZU010000156.1, read as the reverse complement.
CCTTGGCTGTTCCGTTAGATCCTATCCTCCGGTTTCTGGGTTGGCGCAGTCTCTCATGGAAAAGGAGTATCAGTTAACAGAATCCCTTTCTTTAAGCCAGGAAATCCCTGCTACCTGTCAAAGGGGAATTAGGGGAGTAGAAATGATATTAGTCGCAGGTTTCTCAGGCATTGGCAAAACTGCTGTAGTTAACGAAGTTCACAAACCCATCCTGCGTCAGCGGAGTTACTTTATCAAAGGAAAATTCGATCAGTTTCAACGTGATATTCCTTTATCGGGGTTAGTGCAAGCTTTTCGAGACTTAATCGGACAACTGCTCTCAGAAACTGATGCCCAAATTCAACAATGGAAAGCCAAGATTCTCCGAGAATTAGGCACACAAACTCAGGTAATTATTGACGTAATTCCTGAACTCGAACAGATTGTTGGTCAGCAACCTTTAGTTACAGAACTTTTTGGCAGTGCCGCCCAAAATCGTTTTAATTTATTATTCCAGAAATTCATTCAAATTTTCACGACAAAGGAGCGTCCCCTTGTTATCTTTCTCGATGATTTACAATGGGCGGATACAGCTTCTTTAAAATTAATTCAGTTATTAATGTGTGAAAATAGCTTGTCTGATATCTCAGAAGATACAGAAAAAATAGCTGAAGTCAAAAGAGGTTTATTATTAATTGGTTCTTATCGAGATAATGAAATTTCAAAAGCACATCCACTTTATTTAACACTCCAAGAGATTGAACAAGCGGGAGCAAACATTAGTACTATTAATTTATTACCTTTAAATCAGGGAGATTTAAATCATTTAATTGCTGATACTCTTCATTGTCCAGAATTAGTTGCTGTTCCTTTGACTCAGATGGTGTTTGCCAAAACTAAAGGTAACCCATTCTTTTCTATTCAATTTCTCAAATCTTTATACGAAGAAGGATTAATTTTATTAAATTTAGAGCTTGGTTATTGGCAATACGATATCGCTAAAATCAAAGAATTAGCTCTTACGGATGATGTAGTACAATTTATAGCCATTCAAATAGAAAAACTGCCAATCAATACCCAAAAAGTCTTAAAGCTTGCTGCTTGTATTGGCAATCAATTTGATTTAAAAAGTTTAGCGATCGTCCATGAAAAATCTGTAGTAGATACAGCATCAGATTTGTGGCAAGCTTTACTGGATGGACTCATTTTACCACAGACAGAAATTTACAATATTTTTCCGGCAGATAATACTAATCAAGACTTAATTATTCAGGGTATAGAATCTACACAAATTACAAGTACTAATTTGCAAATACCTAAATATAAATTTGTACACGACCGCGTACAACAAGCTGCTTATTCTTTAATTCCCGAAGAACAAAAAAAGCCAATTCACTTAAAAATTGGGCTACTGTTGTTGAGCAATATTCCAATCGCAGAACAAGAAGAAAGAATTTTTGAGCTTGTTAATCAACTGAATATTGCAGTGGAATTTATCTCTCATCAAGGCAAGCGAGATGAACTCGCCCACATGAACTTAATTGCTGGACGTAAAGCTTTAGCATCAACAGCTTATGCAACTGCACTTAAATATTTAACTATCGGTATCCAGCTACTAGCACCTGATAGTTGGGAAACAAAACATCATCTCACCCTAGCCTTATATGAAACTGCCACAGAGGCAGCATATTTAGCCGGTAACTTTGAACAGATGGAGCAATTTGCAGAGGTGGTGTTGCTACGTAAACCACTGCTGGAAAAAATAAAAGTTTATCAAGTCAAAATTCAAGCTTACGGAGCGCAGAATCAAGGACTGGAGGCCATAAATACCGCACTTACATTTTTGAAGCTTTTGGGAGTGGAATTTCCCGAACATCCACGGAAGTCTGATATTCAATTAGCAATGGCAGAATTAACATCAAATCTCAACGGCAGGCGTATTCAGGATTTAATCGAACTGCCGGAAATGATAGATGCTCAGCAAATAGCAGTTATGCATATTCTATCGACTATAACTGCAATTAGTTATTTAGTGACGCCGGAACTGTTTCCACTGATTTATATCAAACAAATCAACTTATCTCTAAAATATGGCAATAGTTCCTTGTCTGCTTTTGCTTATGTCAATTATGGGTTAGTACTCACTGGCGTAGTGGGAGATATTGAGTCTGCCTATGAATTTGGTCAATTAGGTGTGAATTTAGTAGAAAAATTGAATGCTAAAGAAGTCAAAACCAAAATAATTCTTGCATTTAATACAGCTATTAGACATTGGAAGGAACATACTAAGCAAATACTAAAACCTTTACTGGAGAGTTACTATTCTGGAATAGAAACAGGAGATTTAGAATATGCAGCCTATTGTCTTAATGCTTATTCCTATTCTTCATATTTTATTGGTAGAGAATTGACAGAGCTAGAAAGGGAAATGGCAGCTTATAGTAATGCCATCGCTCAAATAAAACAAGAAACAGTATTTAATTGGATTAGTATCCACAGACAAAGTGTTTTAAATTTACTAGGTAATGTAGAAAATCCTTGTTGTTTAATTGGTGAAGCTTACAACGAAGAAAAGATGTTACCGCTTTATCGAGAAGCTAATGATGTAATGGGTATTTTCTATTTTTATGTCAGCAAATTACATCTTTGTTACTTATTTGAGAAATACCCTTTAGCCTTAGAGAATGCTATCCTAGCAGAAAAATATTTAGATGGCGGAAGAGGACAATTAGTTACTCCTCTTTTGTATTTTTATGATTCACTAATACGACTAGCCTTATATGCCAATGTATCTGTTTTAGAGCAACAATCTATTATGGATAAGGTTCGATTGAATCAAGATAAAATGCAGCAGTGGACACATCATGCTCCGATGAATTATTTACATAAATATTATCTTGTAGAGGCTGAACGGTGTCGCATTGGTGGTGAATATCTCGAAGCAATCGAATTTTACGATCGCGCTATTTCTCTGGCTAAAGAAAATGAATATCTACATGAAGAAGCTCTCGCTCAAGAAGTCACTGCTAAATTCTATCTAGAATGGGGCAAACATAAAATTGCCCAAAGTTACCTTACAGACGCTTACTATAGTTATGTTCGCTGGGGAGCCGTAGCAAAAGTTGACGATTTGGTAAAACGCTATCCTTTATTACTCGCTCCTGTATTCCAGCAAGAAAAGCTCAAACTAAATATCTATTCCAGCCAAGAAAGTACTTCTTTGAAGAACATATCTTTATCGAGTTTGAGTAATCAACAAACTATGATTGGATCAAAGACAAGTATTTCTGATTCTTTGGATTTAGCTACATTTATTAAAGCATCTCAAGCACTTTCTGGGGAAATTGAGCTTGAACGACTGCTTTCTAGTTTAATGGAAGTCGTCATCGAAAATGCTGGAGCTTCTAAATGTGCTTTGATTTTAAGTGAAGATGATAGCTTAGAATTAATTGTCACGGCAGTTTGTTCGATTTCCAATTTTGAAAACAGCTATACAGAATTTCCATCAATTTCTTTAGAATCAAGCTACGATGTTCCGATTACTTTAATTAACTACGTTAAACGTTCTAGGGAAATCTTGGTTATCGATGATGCAATGGCTGTTTCCTTTTTGGCAGCCGATAGCTATATTATCTGTGAAGAACCCAAGAGTTTACTGTCTATACCAATTATCAATCAAGGACAATTAATTGGGATTATTTATCTAGAAAATAATTTAACTACTGGAGCATTTACACGCGATCGCGTAGAAGTTCTGAAACTACTCACTACCCAAGCAGCAATATCTCTTAAGAATGCCATCCTCTACAAAAATTTAACACAAGCCAAACAAAGTTTAGAGAAATACAACCATACTCTAGAGCAAAAAGTTAAAGAAAGAACGCAGGAATTAAACGATAAAAATGAAAGATTACAACAGGCCATACAGGAATTAAAACGCGCCCAAATTCAATTAATTCAAAGTGAAAAAATGTCTTCATTAGGGCAAATGGTAGCGGGAATTGCCCATGAAATTAATAACCCCATTAACTTTATTCACGGAAATATTGCTCATGCTAGCGAGTATGTACGCCATTTGCTAGAGTTGGTAACTGTTTATCAACAAGAATATCCTGATTCTTCACCTGCCATTGAGGATAAATCTGAGGAAATTGACATAGATTTTCTAGCAAAAGACTTGCCAAAAATTTTAGATTCCATGAAGGTTGGCAGTTCGCGTATCCGCACTATTGTTTTAGGCTTACGCAACTTTTCACGCCTTGATGAATATGAAATGAAGCCTGTAGATATTCACGAAGGAATAGATAATACCTTGATGATTTTGCAGCATCGACTTAAGGAGAAGAATGATTATCCGGAAATTGAAGTCATCAAAGAATACGGAAATCTACCAGAAGTAACTTGCTATGCAGGTCAGCTGAATCAGGTATTTATGAATATCTTAAGTAATGCCATCGATGCTTTAGAAGAATTATCTGTAAATGAGCAACAAATAAATCTTAATGGAGATTTGGGAGTATCAAAAGCTCAACAACAAATCAAAAATCATTCTCCAAAAATTCGCATCTCTACTCAACTAACAAATTCCAATACAGTGGTAATTCGCATTGCCGATAACGGTTCTGGTATCACAGAAGCCCTGCGTCAGAAAATTTTTGACCCATTTTTTACCACTAAGTCAGTGGGAAGTGGTACAGGTTTAGGATTGTCCATTAGCTATCAAATTATTGTGGACAAACACAAAGGTAATTTAACTTGTAATTCCACAATAGGAGAAGGCACAGAGTTCGTGATTGAGATACCAATGCAACAAGGTTAAGTTTATCCTACTCTGGATGGGATTTGATGTTGGGTGTTGACGGTTGACGGTTAACAGCTTAAAAAGCAGTATTGTGTGAGTTTGGTAAAAAGTCGGGAGTCGTGACCTACTCCCTACTCCCGAATCCCCCCAAAAGCCCAAGCCAAGGGTATTGTGTTCTAAGATACAGAGATAGCTGTTATTTTCGTCAAAGACTCTTGACACACTCGGTGTCCTGTCATAACCATCTTGACTCCACAAGAAGGCGCAAGAGTAAAGCCTTTACGTTGGGGTCGCTCTCTTTGACCATCGACTAGCGCTAGTTGATAGTTTGACAACACTGTTGCTAATACTAGTTTCATTTGAAACACAGCTAAAGCTTCACCAATACAACGACGCACACCAGCCCCAAAGGGCAGAAATTCATAGGGAGAAAATTGTCGTTCTAAAAAGCGCTCTGGTTGAAATTCCTGTGCTTTGGGGTATAAATCTTCACGTTGATGGGTGAGATAAATACTCGGAAGTGTCACAGTACCAGGTTCTAAAGGATGTCCCAAGAGTTCAATAGGTTCTTGCACTACTCTAGGGAAAGAGAACATAACAACAGGGTGAATTCTCAAGGTTTCATTACAAACAGCTGTCAGATATGGTAGACGGTAAATACTCATGGGATCTGGGGAATCACCGAGAGTGTCTAGTTCTTGGAGTAGTTTTTCACGAACTAAAGGTTTTTGGTGAATCCAATACAATCCCCAAGCGATCGCTGATGCTGTAGTTTCGTATCCAGCAAGCATTAAAGTCATCAACTGATCGCGTAACTCTTTATCCGTCATCGATTGACCGGTGTCATCCTGCGCTAACACCAGCATAGATAAGATATCTGCGCGTTCTGGATTCAGTTGCTGTCTACGTTCGGCAATTTCAGCATAGAGCAATTTATCAACTTGCTGGCGATCGCGTAGAAATTTTCCCCAAGGACTCCAAGCTCCCAAATCCTTTTGCAAAAATGAGAAAAAGAATAAACTAGAGGTTATTGGCGATCGAGTCAAATCCAACAATTCGGGTAATAAATATTTCAGTTCTTGGAATTTTTCTCCCTCATTCAACCCCAAGACAACCTGTAATATTACCTGTAGGGTTATCTCTTGTGTGAAATTACGAGCTAAGAAGTGCTGATTGACCAGTAACTGACTAAAAACCTTTGTAGATAAGTTACAGATTTGTTCACCATAAGCTCGCATTCGCTCCCCATGAAAAGCAGGCATTACAAGTTGTCGTTTTTGTTTGTGAGGAATACCCTCTTTGAAGAAAAGCGAAGCTTCTCCCAGTAAAGGAGCTACAATTCTATTTGCTTCACCAGTAGCAACAAACTTCTTTCTGTCATTAGTGAGAATTTCCTGGATTGCCTGGGGATGGATCGCGAATACCACAGTATCGCCAAAACCAACTATCCTACCAGTGAAAATATCAGGATATTGCTGAGCCGCTTTTTCCATATAGCCGACAGGATCGGTAATCCATTGCAGCTTTTGTAGCAGCGAAGGAGTTTTAATCAGATTAGGTAATGTCATTTAATTTTTGATCGGGTTGAGTCTCGCTCAAGAATTTAACACTTCATAATTTTGTGTTAGTTCCAGCCTTTCGATACTTTGATAGCGACTTGTCTGGGAATACCAGTCATGATTGCTGCGTATCCAAGCGTGCATTCCTGATATGTATTTTGCAAGTTCAGCATCTACTTCTTCTCCAAATGTGGGAAGAGACGCCTCTAAATCCATCATTGTTTGTATGGCATTATTATGCATTTCTACTACACGATAAATTGCCTGATTTATCGGAATTTGCTGTTGATAGTGCAGTACCAATACTAAATTATGAACATCACCACTCAACATTTCTCTAGATACAGAAAAGATATCATTACAACAGGCAATGATATGTCCTGTAAGAAATTGCAATTTGAGAATTATTTCATGTTTTCGTATAAAGTCCGGAATCGTTAAATTATGGCAAAATTCAGTCAAAGTTAGAAAAGCATCAACACCTATACTTGATTTACGCGTCATGATATATGTATCCACATCTGGTACGATTCCCTTGGCGCGGATTGCTGCTTCCTCAGTACATGCCTCTAACCATTCCTGAAAGCTAGTGATGAAATGATGGAACCATGTTACACTCGTTTTTGCAAGAATCCTTTCTCTGAGGTTACTTAAAGCAAGAACAAGGGCTGTATCTTCGCTTGTAACGGCTGCCCCATTTAAGATTTCTAAATATCTCTGATTATGGAGCTTTAAAATGTCAGGTTTTTTTCCTAAATCTGATAAATCACATTGATCGTCCCAAAGAAAAACCCAACTTAACCAATCATTTGCAATCTTAATTTCTTCAATATCGCTGTCAGGATAGGCAGATGCAGCTAATAAAAAGAAATTAGACTTACAAAACCGCTTATAAGTTGATTCATTGGCCAAGAGGTTGAAGCGAACCACCCATTCAATACCAAACTCTTGTAAAACATCAACATGCCGATTAACTTTGAGTGGAAATGGGCAGTGTAAACCAGGAAAAAGTAATTCTTCCATAAAAAATTCCTGAGCTAACTAAATTTAATCGATAAGCATCTCAGACTTACGCAACAAACCTCGCAAACTCTTATTTTTCAGTGTTCTCTATCTTGAAAAGTGATGATGGTTGCGAATCTCCACTCATACTTTTCGCTGCGTTCTCTGTGGTTATATTTTCTATGATTTCTGCGTAAGTCCTGACATCAATGAGAACGCAACTAAGGCAATAGCTATTTTTTAGCTATGGCGTAGTTTTGTGAAAAAATTCACGATAGTTCCAAGTTTTCCCAAGTATGAACTTGATACTTACTCCGCTGATAGCGGTAAATATGATGTATTTGAATATTTCACAAGTTACTTGGCCATTGTTGTTTTTTTCTGAAAAAAAAATAACCGTAATTATCTGTATTTATATTTTTTTGATAAAAATTATTACGTTGTTGTCTGCATCATCATAAATACTGTTGACGAACAAAAAAATTTCCAATATGGCATGAAAAATATTTTTGTTAGCTAGCGCTCGTTCTTTAAAAAACAAGAGTAATAATGACCAATTGTAGAAAAAACGAGATTTTGGTGGTATATCCATATGTGGCGATCGCCCTAGTGCAATCTCAATTTTTGATGTCAGAATGTTGCTGTTATTAGAGTTTTTGGGAACTATAGTATTGTTACACTGTAAATTTCTCAGTCAGTTAAGCAAATGAGATAGCTTGCTTGCGATCGCATTCGACAAGTAATAAGGAGTTAAATTAATTTAAATACATGAGCTATAAACCAGAAATAAATATATCTAATGTCTCGGAAGAGATTTTGATTTTAGTAGTAGATGATACTACTACTAATTTACAAATCGTCTTTCAAATATTAACTGATGCAGGCTTTAAAGTGGTAACAGAAGTTAATGGAGAAAAGGCACTTAAACAAGTTGAATATAGACTACCTGATTTAATTTTATTAGATGTAATGATGCCAAAAATCGATGGTTTTGAAACATGTAAAAAGCTGAAGCAAAATGCTGAAACTTGCGATATACCTGTAATCTTTATGACAGGAAATTCAGATACAGATAGTAAAATTAAAGGTCTAAATATTGGTGCAGTGGATTACATTACAAAACCTTTTCATGAAGAAGAATTACTAGCTAGAATTAAAACTCATTTGCAATTACGAAATCTAACAAAAACTTTAGAAAACCGAGTTGCAGAAAGAACAGCAGCGTTGTCTAAAGCATTAAAAGATTTACAAGAATCACAAATTCAGCTTGTACAGACAGAAAAAATGTCTGCACTTGGTCAGTTAGTTGCGGGGGTTGCTCATGAAATTAATAATCCAGTTGGTTTTATTCATGGTAATCTCGGTCACGCTTCGGTATATTTCCAAGCAATGACTAAGCTAATTGAGCTATATCAACAGCATTATCCTCATCCAGTTGCAGAAATTCAAGAAGAAATTGCAGGGATGGATTTACAGCATATACTTTTTGATTTACCTCAATTAATTTCTTCCATGAAAGAAGGTGTTCAAAGGATTCGTAACATCAGTACCAGCTTGCGAAACTTTTCGAGAGCAGACAGCGATCGCCAAGTTTATTGCAACATTCATGATGGTATTGATAGTACAATTATGATCCTCAAACATCGTTTAAAAGCATCAGAGTGTCGCCCCAATATTGAAGTTATCAAAAATTATGGTAATTTACCAGATTTAGAGTGCTTTAGCGGACAATTAAATCAGGTATTTATGAATATATTAGCTAATGCGATTGATGCTTTAGAAGAATCTAATTTAGGGCGTGGCTATATTGAAATTGAAACCAATCCCAACAAAATTTTGATTGAAACTAGCCTCACAGAAGATAATTATGTCTTAATTCGCATTAAAGATAATGGTGTGGGCATGTCCCCTGAAGTCCAACAAAAAATCTTTGACCATTTATTCACCACCAAACCTGTAGGTCAAGGTACAGGATTAGGACTATCTATTGCTCGTCAAATTGTTGTGGAAAAACATAAAGGAACTCTGGAAGTAAATTCAGCACCAGGTCAAGGTTCTGAATTTATTATTAAGCTGCCAATTTAAATATTTCACAACTATTATCTTGTACGGAAATAATTATTTATATATCAATCAATGTTATGTTCAAAGCAGTAGTAGGTCACAGTAACGATCCAGATTCTCTATCAGCAGTTGAGGACGTTATTCAACAATGTATCACTTCTTTGGCAGGAGATATTCCCCAAGCTGGAATTCTTTTTGCTGCAATTGACTTTGAGCATTCCCTAATTTTGCAGCAAATTCATCAAGTTTTTAGCGGGATTGAATTAATTGGTGGAACAACAGATGGTGAAATTTCTTCAGTTTTAGAATTTCAGCAAGACTCAATTACTTTAATGTTGTTTTGCTCAGACGAAGTAGAAATTTATGCTGGAGTTGGACGCCACATTTCAGCCGATACAATTACTGCAACCAAACAAGCTGTAGAACAAGCCAAAGCAAAAACTACAACAGCACCAAGCCTATGTTTAACTCATCCAGAGAGTCTCACAACTAGTGGTGTTTCTATATTAAATGGCTTAAAACTAGCTCTTGGTCAAAATGTACCAATCTTTGGCGGTTTAGCAGCTGACCAGTCAAAATATCAAAATACATACCAATTTTTTCAAACAGAAGTTTTAAGTGATTCTGTACCAATTCTACTTTTTTGCGGCAAAATATTGTTTTCTCATGGTATTGCAAGTGGTTGGCATCCCATTGGTCAAATCAGCAAAGTAACTAAAGTAGATAAGAATATTCTCTATGAAATAGATGGTAAACCAGCCTTGGATTTTTATCATCATTATCTAGGGTTGCTTCCTCCTTCAATGGAATATCCCCTAGCAGTATTTGAGCAAGATACAGACAAGTTTTATATTAGAGCGCCCATTGCTTATGAGCCAGAATCTGGCAGCATCACGTTTTTTGCAGATATTCCTGACCAAGCAATGATTCAAATTTCTGAAGCAGGTTATGAAGATATTCTTGCAGCTTCTAAAGCATCATTTATGAATGCTTTAAATCATTATCCAGGTAAAGAACCAAGTGCTGTTTTATTTTTTTCATGTGTAGCTCGTAGGCAAATACTTGGTACTAGGGCACAAGAAGAGTACGAAAATACCAAAATTTGTCTGGACAATTATTTACCTATCTGTGGATTTTATTCTAATGGAGAGATTGCTCCTATAGACCTCATGAATCAAACGCAATTTCACAATGAAACTTTTGTAACTTTAATTTTGGGAGTTCAGTAAAATTTGATGGAAAGTTTTGATTGTGAAAAAGAAATTCAACAACTCAGAAAAACCAATAGAATCATCAAAAAACAGTTGGAGAGGTCTGAGGCAGACCGCATGAGATTAGAAGATATCAATAAAAAGAAAGAATCTTTACTCAAACAAGTAATTTATGAATTACAAGAATATCAAAATAAATTAGAAGAAAGAAGTCAAGAACTAGAACTGATGGTTTTTAATCTTCAGATGATGGAAAATAAAATGTCCACATTAGGAAGTCTAGTTGCAGATGTCGCCCACGAAATTAACAATCCCATTGGATTTATAGCAGGTAATTTAACTCCGATTCAAGAGTATATTGATAAGTTATTGTCTCTGTTAGATATCTATCAGCAAACTTATTCTCAAGCATCTGAGGAAATTCAAGAAAAAAGCAACTCCATTGACCTGGAATTTATTCGTGAGGACTTGCCTCAACTCATTTCTTCCATCAAAGAAGGTACAGATCGGATTTCCAATCTCAGCAAGAGCTTACGAACTTTCTCTAGAGCAGACACAGAACAAAAAATTCTCTTTAACATTCACGAAGGTATTAATAGTACTCTCGTTATTCTCAAACATCGTTTGCAAGCAAATAAAAATCGCCCTGCTATTCAAGTAATTAAAGATTATGGTGAATTTTCATTAGTAGAATGCTTTCCTGGGCAACTCAATCAGGTATTTATGAATTTATTAGCAAATGCTATTGATGCTTTAGAAGAGTCTAATTCTGGATTGACTTTTGATGAAATTAAGGGCAATCCCAATCAAATTACAATTCATACTGCCCTAACTGAAGATAAAAATCATGTTTTGATTCGGATTAAAGATAATGGAGTCGGAATATCAACTGAAATAAAAGAAAAAATTTTTAACCATTTATTTACAACTAAAACGGTGGGTAAAGGAACAGGATTAGGATTATCAATTGCCCATCAAATCATTGTGCAAAAACACAAGGGAACTTTGGAAGTAAATTCTGTGTTGGGAGAAGGATCGGAATTTATAATCACCATCCCACTTTATTAAGATAGTTAAATCTTTTCTAATAATGTTAAGACTTACACAAGCACTATTTTGTCATGACCATCGTGACGTAGTACAGAAAAGCGATCCCAGAGGGCGATCGCTCGTTCTCATGATGTGACAAAATAGAAAATCTTGAGAGCATACTGTCTCAATTTTATTAAAAAATAGTTTACATAAATTTTCCTTTGGATAATAGAAGCGTATCAATATCGGCTTATACGAAATTCAACAATTAACACAAATTAAAGCTCTTGATTTCAGTTACTTGAGAGTTATTTTTGGGAACTCTAAAACTGTAGTTCTAAACTTGTGTTTTGAAAGTTTATGTCAACTTCCTTTAATCATTCAATAAGTAGCCTGAATCTCCCATTAGAACGCGATCTATTTTTACGTACATTAATCAGAGAATTATCTGGTACATTACAGGATGTAGTTGGCTTAGAAGAGGCTTCTGGATTTATTAGTGTAGTTGGTGAAAGGATGGGTAGTCAGATTAACCAAGATTATAAATCTGCTTTAGAAGTCTCACATCTTTCCCAAAAGCAAGTAGCTGATGTCTTAGTTGATTTAAAAAAACGCATTCAAGGTGATTTTTATATTATTGAACAGGATGATGAAAAAATTGTTTTTGGTAACCGCGTTTGTCCATTTGGGGACAAAGTTGTTAATCGTCCTGCTATGTGTATGATGACTTCAAATGTCTTTGGAACCATCGCAGCGAATAATCTAGGATATGCGAAAGTGCAATTGCAAAATACTATAGCACAGGGAGATTCTGGGTGCAGAGTTATCGTTTATTTAAAACTTACCCCAGAGGCGGAAGAGGTAGAAGGTAGAGAATACTTTAGAGGGGTAGAATCTATGTAAACTCTTGGCTACTAAATTAATTCCACCATACTAGCTCTGGTGTAGAGCGGTAAAGTTTAGTCCAAGTTTAAATTGCAAGCCCATGACTCCTGAACAATTTATTGAACTTGCCATAGTTTTACCAGAACCTTTACTTTTAGTAACTAATGAAGGTCAAGTTTTAGCTACCAATCAAGCAGTAGCAGATATGCTGAAATTACGCCGTCAGGAACTCCAAGGGAAAATGCTCTTTGATTTGGTAACTGAGCCTGCTAGCGATATTATCAAGTATTTACAAGCTTGTTCCACTAGTAGAGCCATGATTTTAGGTTCTTTAACTTTAAATAGAAATGATGGGCAAACATTAAGGTGTCGTACTCAAGGAGCAGTTATCCAACCTTGGTCTCCTGAATCTTCAGCTTTAATTCTTTTGCGCTTGGAAAATAGAAATGTAGCCAGCAATAATTTCCTTCTTCTCAACCAAAAAATCGATCAGTTAGCAAAAGAAGTTCAAAAACGCAAACAAGCGGAGTTAGAACTCCAAAAAGCAAATGAAGAACTAGAAATTCGGGTTGAAGAACGTACAACTGCTTTACAAGAAACACTAAAGGAACTACAACTCACCCAAACTCAGCTAATCCAAGCTGAAAAAATGTCTAGTTTAGGTCAGATGGTGGCTGGTATTGCTCACGAAGTTAATAACCCCGTGAGTTTTATTTATGGCAACCTTCATCATGCCTATAAATACACTCAAGATTTACTCAAATTAGTGGAAATTTATCAAACAATTTGTCAAAATCCGCCTCTAGAAATTCAACAACAAATAGAAGAAATAGACTTAAATTTCCTCATTGAAGATATAACTAAACTCTTCAATTCTATGACGGTGGGGACACAGCGCATTCAAGATATTGTTAAATCATTAAGAAGTTTTTCTAGACTTGATGAAGCTGAACTAAAGCAAGTTAATATTCATGAGGGAATTGATAGTACTTTAATGATTTTGGATCATCGGCTGCAAGCTAAAGATGAGTGTCCAGAAATCAAAGTCGTTAAAAAATATGGGCAACTACCCAATGTCACTTGCTACCCCGGTCAACTCAATCAAGTATTTATGAATATCTTGGTGAATGCCATTGATGCTTTGGAAAAGTCGGCACTCAATGGTCGGTGGTCAGCAGTCAATTCACAAACAACTGACAATCCCCAAATTCAAATTATTACTGAAGTAATCGATAAAAACTCGATAATGGTTACTATTGCTGATAATGGTTTGGGAATCGACGAACAAGTTAGCTCAAAGCTATTTGACCCATTTTTTACTACTAAGCCTGTGGGTCAAGGCACTGGGCTGGGTTTATTTATCAGTTATCAGATTATCGTGGAAAAACATGGCGGCAAACTTAGCTGTTTTTCTACTCCCGGTAAAGGTGCAGAATTTGTTATTAAAATACCTATTTGTTCATAGAATTTGAGATTTTGGATTGATAATGTAGTTCTATGGTAGGCAATAGGCAATAGGCTTTAAAGTATCTTGGTATATGGATTTCAGGGTAAGCTTATTTCCTAAAATATACTTCAATTGCGATAAATCTTGGCTCAGTAAATCGAATTTAAAAAACGCCTGTTTGCTAATTAACAAACAGGCGCTTCTTTGGTAGCACAGAGTTTTATTCAGATGCAGAAGATTAAATCTTAGCAGTCGAATCAACTACGTGTTGAGACTGACTTACTGAATCTAAGTTTGGCACAATTGGTGGATTTTGTCCTTGTACAGTGCTATTGACTGTTGCTTGCAAAATTGCACTATGGGTGATGGAATGGTTAACCAATGTAAATAATGGATTTGACAAAATCCCGGCAATGGAAGTGGCGATTAAAGTAACCACTAAGCCGACTTGCAAAGGTCTAAATCCAGGCAGATTCCAACTTACTGGGGGATAATTTTTCACGGCGTCGGACATTTCATGGGGTTCTTTGACCACCATCATCTTGACTACGCGAATGTAGTAGTAGATGGAGACAACGCTAGTAACTAAACCCAGCAAGACTAAACCGTAAAGACCTGCTTGCCAACCAGCCCAAAACAAGTAAATCTTGCCAAAAAACCCAGCCAATGGTGGAATACCGCCCAAGGAAAGTAGGGAGATACTCAAGCCCAATGTTAGAAGTGGGTCTTTTTGATATAGTCCAGAATATTCGGCAATTTGGTCGGTTCCCGTCCGCAAGGAGAACAGAATGATGCAGGTAAAACCGCACAGGTTCATGAATAGGTAAACCAGGAGGTAAAAGATCATACTGGCGTACCCTGCCTGTGTGCTAGCGATTAAGCCAATCATCACAAAGCCGGCTTGGGCAATGGATGAATAAGCTAGCATCCGTTTCATGCTGGTTTGGGCTAGGGCGACTACGTTACCCAAAATCATGCTGAGAACGGCCAGAGCAGTGAAGACAAACTTCCACTCTTCTACAACCAGTGGAAAGGCTGTTGTCAGCAAGCGGATAGCTAAAGCAAATCCAGCTGCTTTGGAACCTACGGATAAAAAGGCGATTACCGGGGTGGGAGCGCCTTCGTAAACGTCTGGCGTCCACTGGTGGAAGGGTGCGGCGGAGATTTTAAAGCCAATACCTGCGATTACAAACACCAGAGCAATGACTAAACCTAAAGATTGACCAGCCTTAGCTGTGGCAATGCCAGTGGCGATCGCACTTAGTTCAGTTTGTCCACCTGATAACCCATACAGCAATGATACTCCGTACAAAAATACTGCTGTACTGGAAGCTCCAATTAACAAGTATTTCAGCGCCGCTTCGTTCGAGCGGGGGTCACGCTTGGTATATCCTGTTAGCAAGTAAGAGGAAATACTCAGGGTTTCTAGGGAGATAAAAATCATGACTAACTCACTAGCCCCGGATAAAAACATCCCTCCAAGGGTAGCAGTCAGCAAAATAGCGATGAATTCTGCTAAAGCGGTGCCACTCTGCTCAATGTAGCGAATTGACATCAGTATAGTAAAAGCGGCAGACAACGCGATGATACCGCGAAAGACGATACTCAGGTTGTCACTGTTAAAGCCGCCGCTAAAAGAGATGGGATTGGAAGCATCCCATTGCAAAGACAGGGCGATAATCGAAGCTAATAAACCCGCGATCGCTAGATATCCAATCGAACGCGAGGATGTACGCCCCAAAATCAAATCAACAATCAAAACCCCCAAGAGGGTGAGAATCACAATTCCCTCTGGTAAGATCGTTCCAGCATTTAACTGGGATGCAAGATTAGCAAAATCCATGAGATGTATAGGTTTTGGCGATTAGACATTAAGGCTAACTCTGTTCATTCTATCTATTGTTCTTTACCAAAATTGCATTAAAATTTCTCTCTTAAGCTAAAATTCCCCCTTGGATGCAAGTAGCTCCAACAAAGAGTAACAGCTTGTTGCTAGACAAATTACTATGCTGACCATCGAATTAAATTATGTTGAAGAGTATTAGATTGCTAATTTACATTCAACATTGATGTTTCAAACAAATAAGCAGTTCAGGCTCTTCTGAACTGCTTACTTACAATTTTTGTAGCTTCAGTTATCTACTAAACTGCTAATTTTGGTGTAGTTTTTGCTTGGCGTAGGCGTAGCCCGTCGTAGACATAGCTAATAAAGCTTTTGCCTTTGTCAATCGTCTCAAAACTTAATACCCTCGTGAGTATCCACTGTTATTATTTTTTTGCCAACCACCACCGCCAGAGCGAGTAGCTTTCTCCTCTCGTGGTCTTGCTTTGTTAACTTTCATTACACGACCCATCCATTCGGCACCATCTAAAGCCTGAATAGCAGCGTCTTCTGCGGCTGATGATTCCATTTCCACAAAACCAAAGCCCCGTGCGCGTCCTGTTTCCCTGTCTGTGGGTAATTGAACGCGTGTAACGGCACCATATTCGGAAAATACCTTACTAAGGTCATCTTGTGTGACGCTGTAGGATAGGTTCCCTACGTAGATTGACATGAAACTCTCCAGAATCCATTGATGCAGAGATGTTTATCCGGAGAGCCGCTTGCAATTATTACTAAAAACAAGATTCGTATCGCCGAACTTAACTTCTCCAAAATTATCCTACCATAACTTTCCATTTGGCCAAGCCCAAATTCGTGCATCTGTCCTCATGTATGGTACAATCCATCGGTTTTGCCTATACTTATGATTGATGTTTTTTTAGGTTAGCGTTCAATTTCAGAATCAGGTTTTTCTCTTATTTTATCAAGCAAATTGCTTCACAGGCTGATTTTATTGTAGTCAAATCGTAAGGCATGAATAAATTAGATGTTAAATCTGAATATTTCTTCAATTTGCTACAAAGAATTAAAGAAAGGCCGGGTATGTATTTAGGTAAACGTTCAATTACTCGTTTACATATGCTATTAGATGGATATGGTATGGCAAGAATGGAACTTGGCTTAGAAGATGTTTGAAAAGTCATGATTGATGTATCAAATATTTTTACCCCACCCTAACCCT
>NZ_JACKZU010000865.1:0-229 GCF_014222165.1 Nostoc sp. 2RC | reverse complement strand
TCATAGTTGAATTGTTCATCTCTAATATCACCAGGAATTAAGATAGCTTTTTGCCCAACATTTTCAATGATTTGTTTTACATCATCGGCATCTTGTTGTTCACTTGGTAAATAATTAATCGCTACATCTGCACCTTCTTTAGCATAAGCAATTGCTGCCGCACGTCCAATTGCTGAATCGCCACCAGTCACTAGTATTTTAAAGCCATCTAATCGATGGTGGCCATGAT
>NZ_JACKZU010000864.1:0-229 GCF_014222165.1 Nostoc sp. 2RC | reverse complement strand
TATTAGGACCCTCAGGTGTTTCAATTGGACACATACGCCCATAGTGAGAGTAGTGAACGTCACGCACTTCCATTTGAGCACGTTCACGTGTTAATCCACCAGGCCCTAAAGCAGATAAACGACGTTTGTGCGTTAACTCTGCTAACGGGTTAGCTTGGTCCATGAATTGAGATAATTGTGAACTACCAAAGAATTCTTTGATTGATGCAATAACTGGTCTGATATTAAT
>NZ_JACKZU010000155.1:0-18333 GCF_014222165.1 Nostoc sp. 2RC | reverse complement strand
CAACCAAACACGCAAGAGTGAAAGTAATTGTTCTGTATCTACGGGTTTTGTGATATAATCTGACGCTCCTGCTTCGATGCACTTTTCACGATCGCCTTGCATGGCTTTGGCGGTGAGTGCAATAATCGGCAAGGATTGAAAGCGAGTGTTTTGACGAATTAGACGTGTGGTTTCGTAACCGTCCATTTCTGGCATCATTATGTCCATTAAAACCACATCAATATCTGGTGTACTTTCTAACAAGGTAATTCCTTCTCTACCGTTTTCGGCATATAAAACCTGGATTTGATAGCGCTCTAACATACTTGTTAAGGCGAAGATATTCCGCACATCGTCGTCTACAATGAGGGCTTTTTTGCCAGCGAGTAAGTGGTCTCTGGAATGGAGTTGTTCTAGGATTTGGCGTTTGGGTTCTGGTAAATTTGCTTGGACTCGATGTAAAAATAAGGCTGTTTCATCCAAAAGGCGTTCGGGCGATCGCACATCTTTGATGATGATTGTCTCTGCAATGCGTCTAAGTTCGGTTTCTTGAGCTTTGCTAATTTCTCTACCTGTGTAAACAATAATTGGTAGAGATTTGCCGTTGGGTAAAAGTTTGATTTGCTCGATGAGTTCAAACCCGGTCATGTCTGGTAGCCCTAAATCGAGGACGAGACAATCAAAATGCTGGGTGCGGATGGCTTCGAGGGCTGCTGCGCCTGTGGCCACGGCGGTGGTTGCAACGTCGCTGTTGCCAATTAATTCGACGATGCTATGGCGTTGGGTGTCGTCGTCTTCCACTACTAAAAGATTTTTGACTTGGCGTTCGACGAAACCTTTAATTTTGGTCAACGCTTCCGATATTGTCTCACTGGTTAAGGGTTTTTGCAGATATGCGATGGCTCCTAGTTGCAAACCGCGCTGTCTGCCTTCCTCTACGGTCATGATGTGTACGGGAATGTGACGGGTATTTGGGTCGTGTTTGAGACGATCTAATACTGTCCATCCATCCATTTCTGGCAATCTGATGTCTAGTAAAACTGCTGAAGGAAGAAATTGCTGGGCTAGCATTAAGCCTGTGGTGCCAGTTTGGGCAGTGATTACCTTAAATCCGTGCTGTTGTGCCATATCTAGGAGGATACGGGCAAAATTGAGGTCATCTTCGACGATTAATAATACGCGATCGCCGATGTTAATTGTGGTGCGATCGTCATTTATCAGTGGGGAGTGGGGAAGTGAAGAAGACGCGGGGAGGGAAAGACGCGGTGAGGGGGAGAAAGAAGAAGACGCAGAAAATCGCTCAAATATTCTCTCCGTGTCAGAGCGTCCCCGCGTCTCCGTGTCTCTGTATCCCGCGTCAGAGCGTCCCCGCGTCAGAATGTCGCCATATCCCATTTCCCCGTGTCCTGCACCTTGTGGTAAATAGAATGTAAAGGTGCTACCTTGACCTGGTTGGCTGACTAATTTGATTTCGCCGCCAAATAAACGGGCGATTTCGCGGCTAATTGATAAGCCCAAGCCAGTACCGCCGTATTTGCGACTGGTGGAGCCATCGGCTTGCTGGAATGCCTCGAATATAACTTTTTGTTTTTCGGGAGCAATGCCAATACCCGTATCGCTAACTGAAAAGGCGATTACTATGTGGGCGCGATTTAAGATTTCATTGTCGGAACTCCATCCTTGCTGCACCACTGCAACCTGCAACCGCACTTCTCCTTGTTCTGTAAATTTAAAGGCGTTGGAAAGGAGATTTTTCAATACCTGTTGTAAGCGTTTGACATCTGTGTAAATGCTCAGGGGCAATTCAGGAATAAATTCAATGATGAAACTCAGTCCTTTGTTGTTGGCTAGTTGGCGGAAGGTGCGCTCAATTTGTTCGCCCAAATCTATTAAAGGCATTTGGGTCATTTCAATTGACATAGTTCCAGATTCAATTTTGGCGAGGTCGAGAATGTCATTAATCAATGACAGTAAATCTGTACCTGCTGAGTAAATTGTCTGGCTATATTCCACTTGTTTATTGCTGAGGTTGCCTTCGATGTTATCTGTTAATAACTTGGCTAAAATTAACAAGCTATTCAACGGTGTCCGCAATTCGTGGGACATGTTAGCCAAAAATTCTGATTTGTATTTGGAAGAAAGAGCGAGTTGTTCGGCTTTTTCTTCTAAAGATTTTCTTGCTTCTTCGATTTCGCGATTTTTACGCTCGACTTCTTTCTTTTGCTGAGCCAGTAATTCGGCTTTTTCTTCTAATTCGGCGTTGGTTTGTTGCAGTTCCTCTTGCTGTCCTCTGAGTAAATCTTCCGAAGCTTTGAGTGATTGGGCTTGTTGTTCTAGGCGTTTGTTGGTTTCTCGCAGTTCGTTTTGCTGGGTTTGTAATTCTTCGGCCAATGATTGCGACTGCTTGAGTAATTCTTCAGTTCGCATGGAAGCGGCGATGGTGTTCAGGACGATCGCTATACTTTCTGTAAGTTGATCGAAGAATGTCAAGTGGATTTCGCTAAAGCGGCGGAAGGATGCTAGTTCAATGACTGCTGTTACTTGTCCTTCAAACAGTACGGGTAAAACAACGGCATTCAAAGGCGCAGCTTCTCCTAAGCCAGAGCCAATTTTGATATAGTCACTCGGCACTTCTGTAAGGAGAATTCGCTCTTTTTCTAAGGCGCATTGTCCCACCAAACCTTCACCCATGTAGAAGCGGTTAGCTAAATGTTTGCGTTCGCGATAGGCGTAGCTACTAATTAGTTTCAAATGAGCTGTGGTTTCCGGAGATTCCATCAGATAAAATACGCCGTGTTGCGCTCCCACTAACGGTGCGAGTTCTGAGAGAATTAATTTGGATACAGTTTCTAAGTCTCGCTGACCTTGGAGCATCCGGGTAAACTTCGCCAGGTTAGTTTTCAACCAATCTTGTTCGGTGTTTTTCTGGGTTGTTTCCCGCAAATTAGCAATCATCTGGTTGATGTTGTCTTTGAGGATGGCAACTTCTCCCAGCGCTTCCACGGCGATGGAACGAGTTAAATCACCTTTAGTTACAGCTGTAGCAACTTCCGCGATCGCTCGCAACTGAGTTGTCAGTGTAGCAGCCAGTTCGTTGACATTATCGGTCAAATCTTTCCAAGTTCCAGCCGCCCCAGGTACTCTGGCTTGTCCCCCTAATTTGCCTTCGATTCCCACTTCCCGCGCCACTGTGGTCACCTGATTGGCAAAGGTGGCTAGGGTGTCAATCATTTCATTGATGGTTTCTGCCAAGGTTTCAATTTCGCCTTTAGCGTCTAGCATCAGTTTGCGTTTCAAGTCGCCGTTCGCCACTGCGGTGACAACCCTGGCAATACCCCGCACCTGTGCCGTTAAGTTCCCCGCCATCGAGTTTACGTTGTCGGTTAAATCTTTCCAAGTACCTGCAACGCCTTGCACTTGGGCTTGTCCGCCTAATTTGCCTTCGGTTCCCACTTCCCGCGCCACCCGCGTCACTTCCGATGCAAAGGAACTCAATTGATCCACCATTGTATTGGTGGTGTTCTTCAAGTCCAAAATTTCGCCTTTGGCATCCACGGTGATTTTCTTCGAGAGGTCGCCGTTAGCCACAGCTTTGGTAACTTCAGCGATGTTGCGGACTTGTCCGGTGAGGTTCCCCGCCATTGAATTGACGTTGTCCGTTAAATCTTTCCAAGTACCGGCAACTCCCCTGACGTAGGCTTGCACGCCGAGTTTGCCTTCGGTTCCCACCTCCCGCGCCACCCGCGTCACTTCTGAAGCAAAGGAATTGAGTTGATCCACCATTGTGTTGATGGTAATCTTCAATTCCAGAATTTCCCCTTTCACATCCACGGTGATTTTCTTAGAAAGGTCGCCGTTGGCTACCGCCGTTGTCACTTCGGCAATGTTCCGCACCTGCGCCGTCAAGCTTCCCGCCATGAAGTTGACGCTGTCAGTTAAGTCTTTCCAAGTGCCGGCTACACCTTTGACTTCGGCTTGCACGCCGAGTTTTCCTTCGGTTCCCACTTCCCTAGCAACTCTGGTTACCTCACTAGCAAAGGAATTCAGTTGATCCACCATTGTGTTAACAGTGTTTTTCAACTCCAAAATTTCACCTTTGACATCAACGGAAATTTTCTTCGAGAGGTCGCCATTTGCCACTGCGGTTGTCACTGCGGCGATGTTTCGCACCTGTGCCGTTAAGCTTCCCGCCATGAAATTAACGCTGTCGGTTAAGTCTTTCCAAGTGCCAGCCACGCCCCGCACGTCTGCTTGCACGCCGAGTTTGCCTTCAGAACCTACTTCCCGTGCTACCCTGGTTACCTCACTAGCAAAGGAATTGAGTTGATCCACCATAATATTGATGGTGTTTTTCAACTCCAAAATTTCACCTTTGACAGCCACAGTAATTTTCTTGGATAAATCGCCGTTGGCGATGGCAGTGGCAACTTCCGCAATGTTCCGCACTTGGTCGGTTAAGTTTCCGGCCATTAAGTTGACGTTATCTGTTAAGTCTTTCCAAGTGCCAGCCACACCGCGCACTTCAGCTTGCACGCCGAGTTTCCCTTCTGTTCCCACTTCCCTGGCAACCCTGGTTACCTCGCTAGCAAAGGAACTCAGTTGATCCACCATTGTATTGATGGTGTTTTTCAACTCCAAAATTTCACCTTTGACATCCACGGTGATTTTCTTGGAAAGGTCGCCGTTAGCCACCGCCGTAGTGACATCGGCAATGTTCCGCACCTGTGCCTTTAAACTCCCCGCCATGAAGTTAACGCTGTCCGTCAAGTCCTTCCAAGTGCCAGCCACACCCCGCACATCTGCTTGCACGCCGAGTTTGCCTTCACTACCCACCTCACGGGCTACCCGCGTCACTTCTGATGCAAAGGAACTCAGTTGATCCACCATAATATTGATGGTGTTCTTCAACTCCAGAATTTCCCCTCTGACATCAACGGTGATTTTTTTGGAGAGGTCACCACTGGCGATCGCTGTGGCAACTTCGGCAATATTTCGCACCTGTCCGGTGAGGTTCCCCGCCATTAAGTTGACGTTATCTGTTAAGTCTTTCCAAGTGCCAGCCACACCCCGCACTTCAGCTTGCACGCCGAGTTTACCTTCGGTTCCCACTTCCCTCGCCACCCTGGTAACTTCCGAAGCAAAGGAATTGAGTTGATCCACCATTGTATTGATGGTGTTTTTCAACTCCAGAATTTCGCCCTTGACATCAACGGTGATTTTCTTGGAAAGGTCGCCATTAGCCACCGCCGTGGTTACATCGGCAATGTTCCGCACCTGTGCCGTTAAACTACCCGCCATGAAGTTGACGCTGTCCGTCAAGTCCTTCCAAGTCCCCGCTACTCCCCGGACTTCTGCTTGACCGCCGAGTTTGCCTTCTGCGCCCACTTCCCGCGCCACCCTGGTTACCTCACTGGCAAAGGAATTGAGTTGATCCACCATGATGTTAACGGTGTTTTTCAACTCCAAAATTTCGCCTTTGACGTTAACTGTAATTTTCTTAGACAAGTCGCCATTTGCCACTGCTGTGGTGACTTCGGCAATGTTGCGGACTTGGGCGGTTAAATTCCCCGCCATTAAATTCACGTTGTCGGTTAAGTCTTTCCAAGTGCCCGCCACTCCTTTGACTTCAGCTTGCACCCCCAACTTACCTTCGGTTCCCACTTCCCGCGCCACTCTGGTAACTTCTGATGCAAAGGAATTTAATTGATCCACCATTGTGTTAACGGTGTTTTTCAACTCCAGAATCTCGCCTTTAACATCCACGGTGATTTTTTTGGAGAGGTCACCGTTGGCAATGGCAGTGGCAACTTCCGCAATATTACGTACCTGTCCAGTAAGATTTCCTGCCATCAAGTTCACATTGTCAGTCAAGTCCTTCCAAGTGCCAGCCACACCCCGCACTTGGGCTTGGACGCCCAGTTTACCTTCAGTGCCCACCTCGCGAGCAACTCTGGTTACCTCGCTAGCAAAGGAACCAAGACGGTTGACCATTGTGTTGACAATATTGGCAGTTTGGAGAAACTCCCCTTGTAAGGGTCTGCCATCAATTTCTGTAGCGATGGTTTGGGATAAGTCACCATTAGCCACAGCCCGAATCACACGAGTTGTTTCTGCTGTGGGTTGGACTAAATCTGTAATTAAAGTGTTGACAGAATTGACACAATCTGACCAAGAACCGCGAACATCTCCTAAAGAAGCGCGATCGCTAATTTTCCCTTCTTTGCCGACGACATTACCAATTCGCTGTAGCTCCGTCGCCATCCGCTGATTTTGGTCGATTATATCATTGAGGGTATCAGCTATTTTCCCAGCTACACCAGTACGATCTATGGGCATCCGTGCCGAGAAGTCGCCGTGCTTGACAGCTGTCAGCGTTCTGAGTAGCTGATTTAAATCGAGATTATCGCTGTCTGTTGTCAACTGTTCGGTTGCCATAGCCTTATCCTTAAATGTGATTCTTGCAGAATTTGTTTACCTAGTAGTTCGCTTTCGTGACTTGGCTCTTTAAAGGGGAAAGGGAAAAGGTTTTAAATCCCTTACCCTTTACCCCTTTCCCTTTCTCCAGCCCGAAAGAAGCGCATTTTTGGGTTGCCAGACCACTAGTGTGCCAAGTTCAAAATGGGCTGTGAGGACTGGGGAAAGCAAAAAGGTGAAAGAGAAAGCTATTAAAAATCTTTCCCCTTTTCCCCTGACCTTTTAGCCGACGAAGAAAACTCGGTCTACCACTAGTGACAATGCTTTGAAGTAATGCTTATCAAAATAGACATTAGGGAATAAAAAGTGGATCTAACTAATTAATTTTTATCGATGCCAGTGTAAGCAGTTGATAAAGACCGTTAACTAAGATGCTAGGAAACTCCAAAAAATAAATTATTCCGGTTAAAGGTTGACTGTTAACTGTGAACCGTCAACACTCACCAACAGCAATCCAGTTTGATTTGCAGAACTACTTATAGAGACAGGGTCGGGGAAGAAAGAGTTAAAAAAATAAAAGTGTACTCTAGCTTCACAAAAATCAAATACGAGTCCTATATTAACGTTTGTGTATCTGCCATACAACTTAGCTCATCATAGCTATTGAATCTCTGTTATGGACAACTAACAAAGATTTTTTGTTGATGCATCAGTGAAAGTAATAAGTACTAGAGAGCATAATTTTTCAATATAATTTGGCATAAGTTAAAATTACTTAATGAATCTTTGTGATTTTTCAATTACTATTTGAAATACTGGAAGAAACTTGCAAATCAAAAATATTCGGTTGCTAATGTTAACTGTTGACAGTTGAGTGCAAACCGTCAACTACCTCAAGCAAAGTCTTTGAATTTTGAAAAAATTCCTTACACCTTGAAAAGGCTGATTCTCTAGCTGTACAGAGGCGGTTAATTGCGTTTTAAACCTCTAGTTTTCATGTACCCAAATAATAGCGATCGCCTATTTAGCAAAAATGTACTAAATTATCAGCCATTAATGTGTAACAAAGATTGTAGGCAGAAGCACCCCTAATTATTAAATTCTTAAGGATGAATGAGTGCATATAAACCCGATTAATAGCCTCTATTCTAGGAGTGGAAAACAGAGCAGCAAGTAATAATTAATTCAGTCATCAGTTAACAGTTAACAGTCACCATACTTCATCAAAGACGACTTTCCTGCTTGTACTGGCGTAATTGCTCTACTATATATACTTGTAACTCTTGCCTTTCTCTGTTGCTGGCATTGCGGTGATAAGTTCTTCCTGTTTCTTGAATAAAACGGCGTTTCTCGCTTTGAGAAGATTTAAGTTTACCTTGCTGTAATTCTTCCCATGTCTTTTCGCCGACACTTTCTCCTAGTTTTACCAATACCTTTGGTAGTAATATTTTTGCCTCTCTTTGAAAATCTTCTTCTGTGTCCAGGGCATTTAAATCTATATTGCTGAAGTCGATATTGATTTGAAACTTACTCATGGTTGATTGATTTTATTTATGATTATTAGCATAATTAGCTTTTGACTGATAACTGTTACTAATATTTTTCACAATTCCCAGAAAATTACTATAGTATGCTCGCTAGATTTATTTATCAAATATTACTCTGATTCTTTAACTATTCTGAATTCTGAGTTCTGAATTCTGAATTCTGACTAAAATGCTATCTTAAAGGCAAGGTCATTTGCTCAAGTTTTGAGGAAAACGCTATGACTACAACGCTCATAGAGTCTAATTCTATCGAGTCATTGCTAGGTAAAGAGGCAGAAGACCTGCTTACCTACAAAGCAAAGGTTTCTAAGGATTTATTACATTTGCCGGGGCCGGATTTTGTAGATCGAATTTGGATTAACAGCGATCGCAATCCTCAAGTATTGCGTAATCTTCAGCTACTCTATTCTACTGGTCGTTTAGCAAACACAGGCTATTTGTCTATTTTGCCAGTAGACCAAGGCATCGAACATTCAGCAGCTGCGTCTTTTGCGCCGAATCCAATTTACTTCGATCCAGAAAATATTGTAAAGTTAGCGATCGCCGCAGAATGCAACGCTGTTGCCACCACTTTGGGAGTATTGGGCATCGTATCGCGAAAATATGCCCATAAAATTCCCTTTATTCTCAAAATCAATCACAACGAATTGCTGACCTTCCCTAATCAATTTGACCAGGTATTGTTTGCTGATGTCGAACAAGCTTGGAATTTAGGAGCAGCCGCCATTGGTGCAACAATTTACTTTGGTTCAGACCAGTCTACCAGGCAAATTCAAGAAATCAGCAAAGCTTTTAAACGCGCCCATGAATTAGGAATGGCGACTATTCTTTGGTGCTATTTGCGGAACAACGCTTTCAAACAAGATAAAGATTATCATCTTGCAGCCGACCTCACCGGACAAGCAAATCATTTGGGTGTAACCATTGAAGCTGACATTATCAAACAAAAGTTACCCGAATGCAACAACGGTTATGGAGCAGTTGTTAAAGCAACTGGTAAGAGTTACGGCAAAACCGACGAACGAGTTTACACAGAATTGACCACCGACCACCCAATTGATTTGACTCGTTACCAAGTACTCAATTGCTACTGTGGACGCGCAGGGTTGATTAACTCTGGTGGCGCAACAGGCAAAAATGACTTAGCTGAAGCAGTCCGCACCGCCGTCATCAACAAACGTGCCGGTGGTTCGGGATTAATTTCTGGACGCAAAACATTCCAACGCCCCTTTGAAGAAGGCGTTAAACTATTTCACGCCATTCAAAATGTTTACTTATCGCCAGATGTGACGATAGCCTAAAAACTAGGTTTTAGGAGTGCTGACTGTTGACTGTTAACTGTTGACAGAGAAATTATTATTCAACCCTGTCTATCTCTCCATCTCCCTATGCTCGCTCTCTGGGCGTCTAGCAGGGGAGTGGTTTGGGGCGGGGTTATTTGATAACGAACTTGTACGGGCGAATGGTTATTCGCCCCAACATGTGCATTTGTATCATTGATACAGCGAAATGGTATGAGCAAAAGAAACCTCCACTCACAATACTTGTCGGTTAAAGGGAAAAGCGGAAGGGGGGCCCCCTCTGGGGATAAGGGGCAGGGGAAAGGGGAAAGAAAAAACCTTTAACCTTTACCCTTTAACCCCTTCGGGGTTCGCCAGTCGCTCATGGAGGAAACCCCCAAGACCGCGCTGGTTCACCTTTTCCCCAGACCCAATGCCGAGTTAAAAATCGTTAACCGAGCAGTATTGACTCACCAGTCAACAGTTAACACTCAACAGTCAACACTCAACAATTATGAGCAAACTCATCGTCCTGAACTTAGGAAAAGGAGATTTAAACCAAGGCTTTCCCACAGTCATTGCTCAACTTTGGCAAACGGATACTCCCACGCCCATGCAATTTACGGGTGGATTACCTGGTGCGCCACAATTAGAGCATCTTTATCAACGTTGGCAACAAATGTATACAACTTTGTATGCTAGTTTGGGTTGGCGCAGTGGTGAGCTAGCAGACTTTGAAATTGATGAAGAAGATGTTAATCATATTTCCCAAGCAGATTTTGATAACCTCTGTCAACAATTACAAGACAATCTCAATACATGGCTAAATAGTTCACTGTTTCTCAATATTGACCGCAAGTTACGCACTCAACTTTCACCAAAAGAAGAAATTCGCTGTATTATCACTGCTGAATCTGGGCAGGTTTTAAAGCTTCCTTGGTGTCTGTGGCACTTTTTTAGCGATTATCCACAGGCAGAAATCGCTCTGAGTCTGCCAGAATATGCTCGTTCTTTGAAAACAAACCCTCAAAAAACTAAAGGTAAAGTCAGAATATTAGCAATTTTAGGCGATCGCCACGGTATTGATATCGAAAAAGACCAAAATTTATTGCGGCAATTACCTAATGTCGAACTCAAGTTTTTAGTTGAACCCAACCGTTCCCAACTCACAGAACAATTATGGCAGTCCGGCTGGGATATTCTGTTTTTTGCAGGTCATAGTTCCAGCCAAGGCAAAGGGCGAATGCTGCTCAATTCTGGAGAAAGTTTAACTATCGACCAATTAAAGTATGGTTTACAAAAGGCCATTGCTCAAGGGTTACAACTGGCAATTTTTAACTCCTGTGATGGTTTGGGATTAGCCCAAGATTTAGCTAATTTGCATTTACCCCAGGTAATTGTCATGCGCGAACCCGTACCAGATAGGGTGGCGCAGGAATTTTTGAAGTATTTTTTAGCACTTTTTTCCGGGGGCAAAACTTTATATGCAGCTGTGAGGGAGGCGAGGGAAAGATTACAATCTCTAGAACATGATTTTCCCTGCGCTACTTGGTTACCTGCGATTTGCCAAAATCCAGCAGAAATTTCTCCCACCTGGGAGGATCTCTGCGGTGGTCGGTTGGGTTTATATCTGCCACGTCCCAATTTCAGACACTTACCAGCAGTTTTTTTGAGTAGTTTTAGTGTTACTTTAATTGTGGTATTAATACGGTTATTTGGCGGATTGCAACCCCTAGAATTAGCAGCCTTTGACCAGTTAATGCAACTGCGACCCAAGGAAGAACCAGATTCACGGCTATTAGTGATAAATATTACCGATGAAGATATTCAAGCCCAGGGACAAGAACCGCGCCAAGGTTCTTTATCTGATAAGTATCTCAATCTGTTACTTGTGAAACTAGAACAATATCAACCAATAGCCATTGGTCTAGATATATACCGGGATTTTTCAGTCAGTGCCAATCAACCAGAACTAGCCAAACGAATGCAAAAAAGCGATCGCTTGATTGCAATTTGTAAACGCCCCGATCCCAAATACGACCCCACAGGTATTTCACCACCCCCAGAAATACCAGAAACACGGCTGGGTTTTAGCGATTTTGTGGAAGACAACGACGGTGTGCTGCGTCGTCATTTGTTGGCGATGACTCCCAACCCAATTTCCTCAAATTGTACTGCGGCTACTGCTTTTAGCGTGCAGCTAGCATTTATTTATTTGAAAAAACAGGGAATTACAGCCAAATTTACCCCCAATTGGGATTTACAATTGGGAAATAAAACTTTCCCGCGTTTACAAAATCCCACTGGCGGTTATCAGTCCATAGATGCCCAAGGTAGTCAGATTTTACTCAATTACCGTTTTTCGCCCTCCGTACCAGCCATTGCACCCCAAGTTACCCTCAGCCAAGTATTGAACGGACAAATTAACCCCAATGCCCTAAAAAATCGGATTATTCTCATTGGCGTTACTAGTAACAGTAGTAGCGATTACTGGTATACACCAAATGGAAAAAATCCTTCAGAAATTGTCCCAGGGGTAATTATTCAAGCACAGATGGTCAGTCAAATACTCAGTGCTGCTTTAGACCAAAGACCTTTATTATGGGTTTGGAGTCAATGGGCTGATGTTTCCTGGGTTTTGGGATGGTCTTTCACGGGTAGTTTACTGGCTTGGTATCTCCGCAAAATAACTTACGTCAGTATTGCCATCACCGCAGCATCATGTATATTATTTGGACTTTCCTCGCTCCTGTTGACTCAAGGCGGCTGGATACCTTTAATACCACCGATGATTTGTTTGCTACTTAGTAGTACTATATTCATGTTTATCAGCAAAAAATTACAGAAATCGTAGCGATCGCAAGTGTAGCAATAAATTAGTTATAAAAATTCTGAATTCTGAATTCTGAATTCTGAATTCTTAATTGCGATCGCTAATTTATTTCCCCTATGAAAAAGGTACATTGGTTTCACACTACCACTTTGATATCTGCGCTAACCTTGAGTGTTGTTAACGCACCTGGAAATTGGAACGTACAAGCTCAAACCTTAACATCTACAAGTAAAATCACCTATGTTGCGCCAACAGCACAGGAAAAGCCAGGAGAACCCACAGGTAGGCGGAGAGGAGGAGGTAGCCGTGGTTCCTGTAAGCAGTATGAAAGTCTCACAGCTTTAGTACCCATAACCAAAACAGTCAATAAAGATGTAGTCTGGGGAAAATCAGCATCTCAAACCCCAACATTTTGGTTTTTTGTACCCGATAAATTAACGCCTCAAGTTCCTGTTGAGTTTGTAATTCAAGACGAAGCAGATAATTACGTTTATCATACAAAATTTAATCCAACAGAAACGCCATCGGGAATTTTCAGCCTCACCGCACAACCTACAAAACCCTTAGTGGCTGGTAAATCTTATCGTTGGACTTTTTCCATTTATTGCGATCCTGACAAACCATCTGCTGCTGTTTACGTCCAAGGTTCAATCACACAAGTGACTCTCAATGCATCATCACAACAACTTGCAGCCGCTAAAACCCCATTGGAAAAAGCTAGTTTTTTTGCAAAACATGGTCTTTGGTATGATGCTTTAACAACTTTAGGAGAAAATTTACAAAATACCAAAGACAAAGATCCAAAAATTGCATCGGCTTGGAGTGAGCTACTCAAACAAGTTGATTTAGTTCAGTCTGGTACAGATGCGATCGTACCCTGTTGTATTGCAAAATAATATGATATCTGCTTAATGCATAAGTCCTATATACTAATACAATTCAGTTAAGCATAAAATTATTCATGTAGAGACGCGATGAATCGCGTCTAAAAAACCAGTTTTTTACCAATAAACCTTAAATAAACGTATTGTCCTATATTCCTGAAAAAAGATACCCGACTTAAAAAAAGTTGGGTATCTTGTTTTAGAAATATTTTTACATTTCCATTAATTCAACTTCCGAAGAAGCTAAAAGCCTTGGCCCGGTCTGATTATTCATGAGGATTCAGCATGGTTTCCATTAATTCAACTTCCGAAGAAGCTAAAAGTATTAACCGCATTCAAGTTCAGGTAGGTTTAAACCTCTGGTTTCCATTAATTCAACTTCCGAAGAAGCTAAAAGCTTTTTGGTAAATATTTAGAGCTTCCTGAAGGAACAGTTTCCATTAATTCAACTTCCGAAGAAGCTAAAAGGGTGGTATTACAGGCTACCAAAGCGCAAATGTTAACTTGTTTCCATTAATTCAACTTCCGAAGAAGCTAAAAGTTGATGGTGCGATAATCTCTTTTCGCTTGTCTTACAATGTTTCCATTAATTCAACTTCCGAAGAAGCTAAAAGGAAAATCCTAATGCAGAAGTTGAAGTTACAAGTGTGGAAGTTTCCATTAATTCAACTTCCGAAGAAGCTAAAAGGAAAGCCAAATTTTCTCGTGGCAGATTACCGTTGATAAGTTTCCATTAATTCAACTTCCGAAGAAGCTAAAAGTTAATGTTAACTTTTACGACCAGAGTTTTAATTTTCTGTTTCCATTAATTCAACTTCCGAAGAAGCTAAAAGGGTAGCCTTATAGAAGGCTTACCATCACTGGATTGTACACCCTTATTTTTGCGGGGGTCAAGATATTGCTCCAATAAATAGGAATTACTCGCAATAAACACCAGATAAAAACCCTCAAACCCATACCCAGAAAGGATTTGCGGGGGTCAACGATAGAATAAGGGTTTCAGCCATTGCCTACCCCCCGCAAATTTACATTTCTTTACATTATCCGAACTATTTTTTCCAAGTCAAAGGACGATACATCCATCTTAAAAATCACTACTTTCTTTGGCTTGGCAATTTTTCACAACATTCAAACAGCCCTAGCAGTTTTGCGAGGGCTAATTCTATTGATTATCGCATCAATTCTAATTGATTAGAGTGGCTTACCGTTGAATAAACCTTCAACTTTTTTATTGGGATAGGCTTTCTTATAGCGTTTCCTAGTCTGCTGAGGTACAAATCTCTGCGTCGGCAGTCGCTCATGGGGGAAACCCCCAAGACCGCGCTGCCTCACCTTTGCGCTTTACTTTGCGCCCCTCTGCGCTTCAAAATATTATCTGTACCTCACTTAACTGGGAATCGCTATAAAAACCAGCCGTTCATCGAAATAAGGGCTGGTTTTTAAGATGATGAAATTGTCAGACTAATCTCTACAAAATTTTAACTAATTCGGCGGAATTCCCCATCCGTCTATACGGTGGGGATTATTGCCGGGTGACTACGAAAACACCTCCGACTAACATTAACCGGAGGTTAAGTAGAGCGGCGTGAATAATTCAAGGTTTGTAGTGAGGACTAAAGTCCTCACTACGAACTCGTCTCAAGATTTTTTACATTACTTAATCTACTTTGATTTATTCTCGCCTACTTACTTAATTAAGGAGTGGGGTGGTTGAGAAGTCACCAATTATTTTATTTTAACAGCTTAGCAAAAAATATATATCATGGTAAAATAGATGTATTAAGGAGGTGATGTTAAGTGTTGCATAAGGCTGTCCAAGTTCGTTTATATCCAACAAAAGAGCAAGAAATCCAATTGGCTCAATCTTTTGGGTGTGCTAGATGGTGGTGGAATTACGCCTTAAATAAGTCAATTGAGATTTACAAAGAAACAGGGAAAGGACTTACCCGTGCAGCACTCAACGCATTTCTCCCTATACTCAAAAAAGCTGAAGATACTATTTGGTTGGCTGAGTGTTATAGCCAAGTTTTACAGGCTACAACACTCAATCTAACTACTGCATACAAGAACTTTTTTGATAAACGTGCTGGATTTCCTAAATTCAAATCTAGGCATGGGAAACAGTCTATCCAGTATCCTCAAAATGTCAAAATTGTAGATGGCAGTGTTAAGCTTCCTGGCAATATAGGGGTAATCAAAGCCAAAATACATAGACCAATTGAGGGGAAAATCAAAACTGTTACTGTAAGCAAAACGCCTTCTGGTAAATATCTTGCATCTATCCTCACTGAGCTAGAGGGTGAAAATCCTGTTATCTCGGAGGGGAAGATTTACGGCATTGACTTAGGGCTAAAACACTTCGCAGTTGTTACTGACGGCGAAAAGGTATCCATTTACGATAATCCTAAGCACCTTGCAAAACATGAAAAAAATCTCAAGCGTAAGCAGAAGAAATTAGCACGTAAGGTAAAAGGGAGTAAGTCGAGGAATAGATATAGAAAAGTCGTTGCCAAAGTTTACGAGCGAGTTAGTAACTCAAGGCAAGATTTTCTACATAAACTTAGTTATAAGTTGGTCAGCGATAGCCAAGCTGTCATAGTAGAAAATCTTCATGTATTAAGCATAGTTCGTAATCACAAATTGGCGAAATCAATATCTGATGCAGGATGGGGAACATTCACCAACTTTTTAGCCTACAAACTAGAACGCAGGGGTGGAAAGTTGATTGAGGTTGATAGATGGTTTCCCAGTTCAAAACTTTGCTCTAATTGTTTCTATCAAATAGGTGAGATGCCATTGGATATTCGTGAATGGACTTGTCCCCATTGCAATACTCATCATGACAGGGACGCGAACGCCGCGCAGAACATTAGAGCAGAGGGTATCAGAATCATAAAGGCGGAAGGTTCATCCGTCTCTGCTGTAGGAGGGGAGGTAAGACCAAAACTCGGACGAAAGTCTAAGTTGCGGCACTCCCCTATGATTACAGAAGCCCCAACTTCAACCGTACTCGGTAAGTTGGGGTAGTTCACACAAGCTGGATATCTGTACTAATTGCAAAACCAGCTGGTCTATTCTCAATTGTGGCAAATTGAGTTCCTTGGAAGAACAAAGCACCAGTAGCATCGTTGTAGCTGAAATTGTTGAAGTTAGTGATACCACCAAAACCAGCTTTAGAAATCTGAATCTTGTCACCTTCAACCCTACTGAAGTCTTTGATGATGTCTAAGCCTTCTAGGTTCGAGTTAAACACAAATTTATCTGCACCAACACCACCAGTGAGAATATCGTTGCCAACACCGCCTACTAAAGTATCATTGCCAGCATTACCGCTTAAAGTATCATTACCAGTACCGCCAACGAGGTTATCATAACCAGTTCCACCAGTTAGGTTATCGGCTCCGTCACCACCGAACAAGAAAGTCCAGGAGTTCGATGCTGTTAACACATCATTCCCTGCACCACCCGTGAGGACTGCAAAACTTCCGCCTTGTGCAGTAATGAACTCTACACCAGTGAGGATGTCGATACCTTCGTTACCATTGGCAGTGACATTATCAATAACCTGTAAATCGCCATTGTTCAGGAAAGAGATTGTATAGTCTGTATAATTTCCTTCATAGTTAACAATATCATAGCCACTACCGCCGTTGAGAATATCATTGCCGATACCGCCTTTGAGGAAATCATCCCCAGCATCGCCATTGAGGGTATCATTACCAGCACCGCCTTTGAGGGAATCATTACCAGCACCACCACGCAGGATATCTGCATATTGTGTGCCTGTGATATCAAATTTTTCAATACCAGTGTGACTGAGTAGTGCATTGTTATTCAGGCGGCTGAAGATGCCATTTTGTCTCACGTCTACACCAGCACCATTATTCAAATCGGTGTAGTCGGCTATTAGCGTGTCAATGCCTGCACCACCATCTACAAAACCATCTGAATCAATAAAAGTATCATCTCCAGCTTCACCATAAAGATAATCATAGCCAGCGCGACCTTCAATTTGATCGTTACCAGCACCACCATACAGGCTATCGCTGTCAGCACCACCGCGCAGGACATCTGCGTATTGTGTGCCTGTGATTTTGAATTTTTCAATGTTACTATAACCAAGTACGCCAGTACCAGTTAGGCGACTGAAGATAACACTTTGCCCCAAATATCCTACATCTATACCAGCACCATTATTCAACTGACTGTAGTTGGCTACTAGCGTATCAACACCAGCACCACCATCTACTGAACCATCTGTATCGATTACAGTATCATCACCAGCGTTACCATAAAGATAATCAAAGCCAGCACCACCCTCAATTTGATCGTTACCACCACCACCATACAGGCTATCGCTGTTAGCACCACCACGCAGGACATCTGCGTATTGTGTACCTGTAACGTTAAATTTTTCAATACCAGTGTAGTAGAGTACTGGATTGCCAGTCTGACGGCTGAAGATGGCATTTAGTCCTAAATATCCCACATCAATACCAGCACCATTATTGAACTGACTGTAGTTGGCTACTAGCGTATCAATACCTGCACCACCATCTACTGAACCATCTGTATCAATTACAGTATCATCACCAGCGTCACCATAAAGATAATCAAAGCCAGCACCACCCTCAATTTGATCGTTACCAGCACCGCCAAACAGGCTATCGCTGTTAGCACCACCGCGCAGGACATCTGCGTATTGCGTGCCTGTGATATTAAATTTTTCAATGTTACTATAACCAAGTACGCCAGTACCAGTGAGGCGACTGAAGATGACACTTTGCCCCAAATATCCTACATCTATACCAGCACCATTATTGAACTGACTGTAGTTGGCTACTAGCGTATCAACACCTGCGCCACCATCTACTGAACCAAATATATTATTTAGGGTGTCATCGCCCTCATCACCATACAAGTTGTTATTTCCAGCACCGCCATACAAGTTGTCATTTCCAGCACCGCCATACAAGTTGTCATTTCCATCATCGCCATAAATGATGTCGTTACCAGCAGCACCAAGCAAATTGTCATTCCCAGTTCCACCATTAATGGTGTCATCTCGATCTGCACCAGCTAGGTAGTCATCACCGCCTTGTCCGTTGAGTGCCCAAGATTCACCATTAAGTCCCAGGAAAGTGTTATTGCCGTTGTCGCCATTATAAATTCCCATATTACTTTAAACCTCGTGTTGTGTGTGTAATGAAGTCTGGTGTTAAACTTTGAACTTCTTGTTGAGTTACACGTTGCACTTTTGAGGTTTATGCACTCAAATTAAAACAAAGCCAAAAAAATCTTTAGGCATAGGGGATGGGGAAAGGGGAAAGGGGAAAGGGGAAAGGTTTCAAATACATCAGACCTCTTGCACAAGAGTGCTTTTTGCACTCTTGTGG
>NZ_JACKZU010000154.1:0-18340 GCF_014222165.1 Nostoc sp. 2RC | reverse complement strand
TCTATATATAGGTAGAAATCAAAACTAAATAAACTTAGTTTAGGGTTAATTTTAGGTTAAATTTTCGGGTTAAGCCAAGGCAGTTGGGACATTAACATGATGATATAGCAGTCCGATTTGATTAATGAACCGGTCTGTATAGGCAGGCAAGAGGCAATAGGCAACAGGGTTATAAAACAATACAACCAAAACACTTGTAGAGACGGGGATTTATCGCGTCTGGTAAAACCCACAAATTTTTACCACTAGCCCTTAACTAAACCGTATTGGGGCATAGGGGACAGTCAACAGTCATCTCCCCATATTCCTAAAGTTAGAATTATACCGATTCAAAAAATGTTTGCAACAGATACCCCACCCGCCTG
This sequence comes from Nostoc sp. 2RC, assembly GCF_014222165.1. Lineage (NCBI taxonomy): Bacteria > Bacillati > Cyanobacteriota > Cyanophyceae > Nostocales > Nostocaceae > Nostoc > Nostoc sp. 2RC. Next base: position 17,975 of record NZ_JACKZU010000154.1, on the reverse strand, counting down.
ACGGCACCCTCCCCAAAGCATCGGGGAGGGTTGGGGAGGGGTCTTTTCTATGTGTCGCATTCTTTTTTCAAATTGGTATTACCTTTGATAACGCAGATTTGCATAAGAGTTTGTTTGTATAACTCTATGGCACAACAATTGTTATGCGCTTATTTTCTATAAGGCTTTGAGTTGGCGATTTCGCACGCGTTCGGGGCTTCCAGTGGGAATTGCAGCAATTAATTTTTGTGTATATTCTTGTTGAGGTTCTTGGTAGATGCTTTCGGCTGTTCCTTGTTCGACAATTTGACCGCGATTCATGACTAAAATGCGATCGCTCATGAATTTGACTACGCTTAAATCATGGGAAATAAAAATGTAAGTCAGCTGAAAATCTGATTGCAATTCTTTAAGAAGATTTAATACTTGTGCTTGTACAGAAACATCCAGCGCTGAAACTGATTCATCGCAAATAATAAATTTGGGATTTAATGCCAAAGAACGGGCGATGCAAATTCGCTGGCGTTGACCGCCAGAAAACTGATGAGGATAGCGGTTCATTGCATCTGTACTCAAACCCACTCGTTCTAAAAGTTCGGCTACGCGTTCCCGTCGTTGTTGTTTTGTCTTCCCAACCGAGTGAATGAATAACGGTTCCATCACCGCGTCCCCAACCTTCATCCGTGGGTCGAGGGAACTAAAGGGATTTTGAAAGACTATTTGCATTTCCCGCCGCAATTTTTGTAATGGTTCTCCTTTGAGATTGGTAATATCTTGTCGGTCAAAGATAATCTGACCGCTCATCGGTTCAATTAATCGCAGCAAGGTTCTACCAAGGGTCGTTTTGCCACAACCAGATTCTCCCACCAATCCCACGGTTTCCCCTGGTTTGACATTAAAGGAAACGCCATTTACTGCCATGCTGTAGCGTTTAGTACCACCAAATATTCCACGTACTGGAAAACCAACTTTTAAATTGCGAATTTCCAATAGGGGTTCTTTCTGTTCTAAGTTTACCAACCTTGCAGCCATCTCTTGGCTGCTTACTTGTGGAGGTTGTGTAGGTTCTTTTGGCTGAATTACTATTTGTCCTGTAGGTGTTTCTTCTACACTCATGTAGTCAGAAACCGTCAGTAATTTTTCGGGACGGCGGTCAAGGGTGGGGCGACAAGCTATTAAGCCTTTAGTGTATGGGTGTTGGGGATTGGTAAAAATTTGCTCAGAAGTGCCAGATTCGACGATTTTGCCTTTGTACATTACCGCGACTTGGTCAGCAATTTCAGAAATTAGCCCCAAGTCGTGGGTGATGAAAATCATGGCCATGTCACGGCTTTGCTGCAATTCTCGCAACAATTCCAAAATTGTTGCTTGCACAGTTACGTCCAAAGCTGTGGTTGGTTCATCAGCAATTAAGATTAATGGGTTGCAAGAAATTGCCATTGCAATCATCACCCGTTGCAACTGACCACCAGAAAGTTCATGCGGGTAGCGTTCCAGCATGGCTTCTTTGTGTTCTTTAACCAACTGTGCCAACTTTGGCGTATCTGGTTTCGATGAATTGGCGTTGGTTTGATGCCAAGTTTCAATATACTGTTGTTGGATCTCTTCATCGCTAGGTAAAAGTTTTACCTCTTGCAGACCGGCGATCGCAACTTGTCTAGCTTCGGCAGCTGAGACATTTTGATGCCGCATAATTGCTTCTGTGAGTTGAAATCCAATGTTATAAACTGGATTCAGGGAACTCATAGGTTCCTGAAAAATCATAGCAATGTCGCCGCCACGATGTAGCTGCATTTCTTCAGGCGACAATTTGACTAAATCTATCGCCTTGGCATTTTCTTGAGGACGAAACAAGATTTCACCACCAGCCACTCTACCTGGAGTCTGCAATAAACCCATCACAGCTAAGGATGTGACTGATTTGCCGCTTCCAGACTCTCCTACTATCCCCAGAGTCTCACCTCGACGCAATTCAAAGGAAATACCATCCAAAGCTCTGACGATATTGCCATCACCGGGAAATTCAACTTGTAGATTGCGAACCTCTAGGACAGTTTCTCTCATAGGAGTCGGGTAGGAGTTTTAACTGAAAATTATTTGGATTTTAACAGCAGTTTTGATGAGTATGTCAGTTTTTTCACTGCTGACATCATACTTTCCACAATATACACGCATCTGCAATGTAGAACTGCTTGGAATTTGCGGAAATTGCCATCACCTCATGGTATCTGATATTTTCAGTACTTCAGTGTTTACATCACTTGCCATCACGAATAAAACAGCCAGATAGCCTAAGGGCATAGGCTCCGGCTTACCGTAGATTACCACCCTACGACCTTACAGGTTCTTGCATGTGTATCAAGAGATATTCACAGCAATTTTCAGGTAAATAAATCACATTGTAGGGGCGAATGGTTGTTCGCCCCCACCAGAAATTGTGGTTCAAATAGATGAATTTTTACAACCGCAGACAAAAAAAATAGCACATCTTAAAGGATGGCTATTTCTAGAAATTGTCTAACCGTAATGATTAGTTAGCAAGTTGAATACACGTGAATTACCAACTTTAGAACGGAATATCATCTGGGTCTGGTTCTTCTGGTTTCACTGCTGGGTAGGTGGTTCGTTCGTAATTCGCAGGTTGGGGTGTGGGTTCATAATTTGTCGGGGGAGTAACGCCAACAGGACTTGGTGCTGGGGTAGGTGCTGGACGTTGCGACTCGTAAGTGGAGAAATTTGTCTCTGGCTGACGAGATGGTGGTGCTTGTCGTGGCGACGAAGTTTCAGTAAATGATGGGGTTGGTGTTGACGAGAAGGATGTAGTATTAAAACTGCTGCCGACTGATTGAATTTGTTGTACTGTTAATTCAGCGCGTTTTTCTTTAAAACCTTCTTGACGGTCAACAGTATTCATACTCAAACGTCCCACCAAAATCACGCGATCGCCTTGATGATAGTTTTGCTGAATTTCTGTTGCTAAATTCCCCCAACCAACAACTTTGAGAGTTGCTGGCGGATCTTCTGGTTTTTGGGAATTGGGAAATTGTACTAACATTTCCGTGACTCCCAAATTATCTGCTGTGTAGCGCAGTTGCGGCTCGTTAATAATTTCCGCCATTAAAACGCAGCTGTTCATTAAGATTCCTCCTGACTGTAAAAAGTGCCTCTTAAAAAAGAGAAGATTTTTCTATATAGTGCCAATTAATATGAAGAAGAATTCAGAATTCAGAATTCAGAACTCAGAATTCAGAACTCAGAATTCAGAATTGAAAATTATTCTTTGTCAGTAATGAATATTTGCCATATCAAAAACCAGAAAATTGAAAATTTGATTTAATGTTTCAGCTTTAATTCATCCACCACGAGTTACACATTTAATTCTGACTCCTGAATTCTGAGTTCTGAATTCTGAGTTCTGAATTCTGAGTTCTGAATTCTGACTCCTGAATTCTGACTCCTGAATTCTGAATTCCATTCTTAGCATAAAAGCCAAGCGATCGCTTTGAACAGCATTAAGTATGCTGTTCGCCGCTTCCGCCTGACTGAGATGAGCATTGAATTCTGCATTTGAGTAGTATAATTGTACCATTAATTGCTAACATATCAAAAATTCTCAGCAAAAATTAAGTTTTCACGTGAACGGGAAAAACACCCAAACCAATCAACCTTCCTGGGAGGTCGCGCAAGATAGGTAAGCGTAAAAATGCAGGTGGTACAAAGGTGCGGTTTGAGGTGAGAACAGGGGCAAATACCCGCTTTTGGACAAAAGTTTGAAACGCCTGAATGATGCGTGTGGGTAACTCCCGTTGCTGTTGTACTTTTGCCAGGTCACTAAGTTGTACTTGTCGGTTCTTGAGTGGTTTAGTGAGTACATTAGCCGCCACCACGGCATCTTGAATTGCGTAGTTAATGCCAACTCCGCCAACTGGAGACATGGTATGTGCAGCATCACCGATGAGTAATAATCCTGGACGATACCAGTGTTTGACGCGACTGGATTCCACTGAGAGAAAGGCTACTTGCGACCAATCATGTAAATTTCCGATCCGTTGCTGGAATTCCGGCACGACTTCCACAATAGATTTTTTTAATTCTTCTAAACCCGCAGCCCGGAGTTTTTGATAACCGCCTTTAGGAATCACATAGGCAACTTGCCACTCATCGCCACGGTCAAGCATGGCGATAATCTGACCTTGACCAAAGCGCCCCATTCCCCCCTCCGGATCTTCTGGCTGTCGAGGAAGGCGGAACCAGAGAACATCCATTGGTGGAGAGGTATCAATGGACTCAAATTCACCCAAATTTCGTAAACGTGAGTGACGACCATCTGCGCCAACAGTGAGAATTGCCCGGACTTCATGCCAACCACCGCCTCCGCGATAGCGCACACCATGAACCACGCCATTTTCTGTAATTAATTCGTGGACATTTGCACCCATCACCAGATGGAAACTAGGATATTTTTGGGCTTCTTGGGTGATGAACTCCAGGAATTTCACCTGAGGCAGCATCGTAATATAGGGATATTGGGTTTTTAAATGGCTAAAATCAGCCAATGTCACAGAATCTTCAGGAGTTTGAATACTTAGGCGGCGGATTTTGGTATGGGGAAGTTGTAGCAAGCGATCGCTTAATTCCAATTCTTCCATAATTTCCATCACCGATGGATGAATTGTATCGCCACGAAAATCGCGATCGAAATCTTTATGCGCTTCTAATAACATCACAGAAATGCCTTGACGCGCCAGCAATAAGCTTAATACAACCCCTGCTGGCCCTCCACCTACAATACAACAATCAGTGGTTTGTACGTCTACAATGTCATGAGCAGCGTTAACATCTGGTTCTTGAGAAGAATTAGCGGGTATATGGGTAGTCATGACAACACCTCTTAACAGCCCTAAAATTCAGGGTAGTTTGCTTTTTATGGTGTAAGCTGTTTTTTTAACTTTTCGTATTCACATAATTAGTCATTGGTCATTAGTCCAATGCCCAATGCCCAATTCCCAATTCCCAATTCCTAATCAAATAATTAGTTGTGGCCGAAGTTGTATTAGAAAACGTTTATAAAAGTTTTTCCCCGCGTCAAGGGGAAAGTGTGACCTCACAAACTCAATCTCCTCTCAAAGCAGGAGAAAAAACTGATGCAAGCCGAGAACGTGCAGAAAGCATCAATGTTTTGCGGCGGATTAACTTGACCATCGCAGATGGAGAATTTATGGTGCTGGTGGGCCCTTCTGGTTGTGGCAAAAGTACCTTGCTGCGGTTAATCGCCGGGTTAGAAGGGATTACAGGAGGTAATATTTGGTTAGGCGATCGCTTAATTAATGATTTACCACCAAAGGAACGCGACATCGCAATGGTTTTCCAAAATTACGCCCTCTATCCCCACATGACGGTGTATGACAATATCGCTTTCGGGTTACGCCGCAGGGGAGGAGAAAAAGAAGACGCGGGGACGAGGGGACGCGGAGACGCAGTGAGTTTTTTTGCGTCAGTGTTCTCAGTTTGGGCTGAAAATTTCCTTGTGGGGGCCACAAGAAAGTTACCGAAAGGACTGCGTTATATTTCTGACAAAGAAAGGATTGTAGACGAACGGGTGCGTAGTGTTGCCCAACTGTTACAAATCGAAACATTGCTGAAACGGTTACCGAAACAGCTATCGGGGGGACAAAGACAGCGAGTTGCATTAGGAAGGGCGATCGCACGCAATCCCCAAGTATTCTTAATGGATGAGCCGCTTTCTAACTTAGACGCCAAATTGCGGGCGGAAACCCGCGCCCAAATTGTGAAATTGCAGCGTCAATTGGGGACAACGACGATTTACGTCACCCACGACCAAACCGAAGCGATGACAATGGGCGATCGTATTGCGATTATGTCTGAAGGTAAAATTCAGCAAGTCGATTCTCCATTAGAACTTTACAATCATCCTGCCAACCTTTTCGTCGCAGAGTTCATTGGTTCGCCACCAATGAATTTTATTAGTGTAAAATTTCATGCCCCGCTATTAATTACCCATTCCCATTTTCGTTTCACACTTCCAGAAATTTGGGCAAATTCTTTACAAAAATATGATGGCAAAACTTTAATTTTAGGCATCCGCCCAGAACACTTAAACTTGAGTCTACCTGCTACTAAAAATCTACCAGTGCAAGTCGATTTAGTAGAAAATTTAGGTAACGATTCCTTCTTGTCAGTTAAGATTGCTGAACCTGATTCTCAACCGAAATCTATCAGCAATTATCTCCAAGTACGAATACCACCAGAGCGATGTGTCCAAGTTGGCGAACAACTTTGGTTGTCTTTAAATCCAGAGAAAATTCACTTTTTTGACCCCGAAACTGAATTGGCGATATTTACCTAAAACCAAACTGAAAAACATCTAAATTGCATAATCAAATCAATCTCTTGTGGGGTGGCATCTTGCCCGCCCTAATTATAAATTTCACAAAATAAAAATATGTTAAAAGATATTATTGCAGTAGAACCGAGAGAAAATTATCAACTATATATCCGTTTTGAAGACGAAGTGGAAGGAATAGTTGATATAAGTAAGCTAATTAAATTTACAGGTGTTTTTGCACCTTTACAAGATAAAAAATACTTTGCTCAGGTTGAATTAAACCACGAATTAGGCACAATCCAATGGCCATCGAGAGCCGACTTCGATCCAGATGTACTCTATGCAGTGATTAGCGATCGCCCTATTCCTAAGTATAAATTAATTCGTAGTGCTTGATAGAAAAATTTTGAATTTGCGATCGCACCCTCGATATATACTTAACAAAGCTTTCTTTGTCCCTTCTGGCAAGCATTACAAGCAGAAGTTTTCGGTTCAAAATCAATACAAGCAATGGCTTGTTCTGTACAAGCTTTTTTTGGATGTACAGTACATTTAAGGCGGTAATCATTTGTAAAATAATCACAACCAGAACATGGAATTTGATGCAGCCTTTTTAAATGAATTATTCCTTTCTTCAAGGTTAACCAAACACTCGAAACAAATACAATCAAAATTGTCCAAGTGCAAAAGGCACACAAAATCATAGCTAACATTGGTTGTCCTCATAAGAATTCCAAAAAAATGCCCGCAGTTCACTGCGTTTCACCACAGGCATAGGAGTTTATTTAGCTAGCGTTGAACGAATTTAGGATTCAGCAGTCACAATTCACAATCATTTGCTCAATCAAGGACTACAAAATCCAAAATCCAAAATCTAATTAAGCATTAACTTGACGAGATGAACGCCAAGAATGCCAAACGTAACCTAAGAACGCCAATACACCAAGGAAAAACTGAATATCTGCTAATCCCAGACGTTCTGTTCCGTCAAATTCTGTTGGAAAAACTGTCGTGTTATATGCCACAAATGCCGTAGAAATCCAAGCCATCAAAGCTAAACCAAGCAAGCTGTAAGAAAGAATTTCTTCACCGCTTTCAATTGGGAAAATTCGTCTCACCCACCCAAAAGGCTGGACAAGAATATGCCACACGCCACCCACAATTAAGATAAAACTAATCCAAATGTGACCGCCAATGACATCTTCTAAGTTGTCAACACTTGCCATCCCTAAAGGTGTCCAATTACCATCTTTCAGACCAACTAAGTAACCAAAAATTGTCGCTGGGTTTAAATTAGGATTGGTAATTAAGCGGACATTTTGTACATTACTATCATAAATGCCACCAAAAACCGTGGCTTTTAGTACTAGCAAAAATGCGCCCAAACCGAGAATCATCAGGTGATGACCTAAAATTAAACCCAACTGCTTGGCGTCGTTCCATTCATAGTGAAATTTTGCTGCTTGTCCACCAGCATTATATAAAATTGCTGGAGCGCGAAAAACATGAAAAAGTCCACCTGCACCCAACACAGCAGATGCAACTAAATGCAAAATACCAATTATAAAATACGGATAGGTATTGACTACTTCACCACCAGCACCTACACCCCAGCCCAAAGTAGCTAAATGAGGTAATAGAATTAGCCCCTGTTCATACATTGGTATCCCAGGAACAAAACGCGTAACTTCAGATATTGTAATTGCTCCTGCCCAAAACATAATCAAGCCCGCATGAGCAATGTGAGCGCCCAATAATTGACCAGACAAATTAATTAAACGAGCATTACCCACTAACCAAGATAAATTCGTGTCTTCTGCTAAGGTTCTCTCAGTTGAAATTGTCATAGTTACATACCCTGATGAGCATTTTGAATTTTGAATTTTGGATTTTAGATTGTGATAATCCAAAATCCAAAATCTAAAATCTAAAATTTTTACGATTCGCTACCTATGGCATTTAAGGCCTTTTCAATTCGGCTAAAATCAACGCCAATTGCTCGTAAGGCGTGCCACAGATGACCTTGCAGGAAGAAGAAAGCTAAAAAGAAGTGAGCATTCGCTAACCATGCTCTAGAAGTGTAACCGCCGTTAGGTAACTTAATGCTGTCGGCAAAATATGGGCTGACTCCGAGTTTGACTTCCAAAGGAGCGCCATAAAATTCCACGGGATAAGCTAAGGTATTCACTGCACAAAAGTAAGCTGCAACAAATCCCGCTAAGGCAATACCACCTAAAGAATAGGAAAGAATCGCTTCACCGGAGAAAATTAAAAGCTTTTTCGCCCAAGGTAAAGGTTCTATGAGGATGTGCCAAATACCACCACCAATGAGTAACAAACCTACGTAGATATGACCGCCGATTAAATCTTCTAAGTTGTTAACAGTGGCAAAGTGGGTTTGGTAGCCATAGATGACCAACGGGTTGAGGGTGGGGTCGGTGACAACTCGGACATCGTGAATTGTGGAGTCGTATATTCCTCCCCAAAACATGGCTTTTCCCACCAAAAGTAAAGCACCTACTCCCAAGAAAATTAGGTGATGCCCTAAGATGAAACCAAGTTTTTTCGGGTCATCCCATGTAAAGTGAAATTTACGAGCGCGACCAGTGGCGTCTTTTAAGTTTTTTGGAGCTTTAAAGGTGTGGAAAAGTGCCCCTGCACCAAGCACAGCTGAAGAAATTAAGTGCAAAGCGCCGATAACAAAATAGGGGTAAGTATTGATTACCTGACCGCCTTCACCCACACCAAAACCCAAAGTAGCTAAGTGGGGTAGCAAAATTAGTCCCTGTTCCCCCATCGGTACATCGGGGTTGTAGCGAGAGATTTCAAACCATGTAAACGCCCCAGCCCACAGTGTTGTCAGCGCTGCTTGTGCCACGTGAGCGCCGATAAATAAGCCAGAGAGGTTGGCGAAGCGGGCGTTACCATTCCACCAATCAAATTCGACGTTGGGATTACCGTATGTCTGCATTGTTAAGCTACTTCGTATTTGTTGCTAATAATACTCAACTAATTGATTCTGATTTCAGCAGTTAAATGTCTCGTTAGTGCAGCAAATCAGTTGCTATCCATTAGGATATGAAGCTTTTTAGCTTGTATAGAGAGCTTCTTCCAATTGGTAGCAGGTGCTATTGATTGTCGTCAGACATCGCTGCTAATTGCCAATCATTGAGATTACAAATTTAGTTTATTGAAAATTATTCTTATTAGTCAATACTCTTTACAAAACTTAATCCTTAAAAAGAAGAATTCAGAATTTACGTCTGATGTGAATTATCCAAATCAACGAAATATCAATAATTATCCGTTCTGTAAAAATATTGCAATTGCTAGTAGGCTGTCCCATTAGTTCTGAAAAGTTCGTAGTAACCACTTTAGTGCTTAAAAATTAAGAACTAAAGTGCTTGCTATAAACATTTTTATTAATGGGACAGACTACTAGTCTGTACAACGATTCATTTGCCTGTGTATTCTTGTTAAAAATAAATAGAAAATTAAGCAGTAAAAACGAAGCAATAGTATTAACTACTGCCGCTCTAACTGCTCTTAGCTATCAAAAATATCAGTAGTAATTGATTCATAATCTAGAATTATGAATTCTTCTTCAAAACTAACTTTTGTAAGTGCTAAAAGATAGTGTAGATGCTTCTATCAAATGCGAATCGTGGTGTTCCCAAAAATCCAAAATTTGTTCGCCAACCTCTTGGGGATAAAAGTAGTGAAAGAAATGATAGCCTTGTGGGCATTCCCAGAGTTTATCTTCTGGTTTCAACCAATTTAACCAATCATGCAATGCAGGCGAATTAACAATTGGATCGGTTTTGCAGCCGCATATCATCATGGGCATAGAAACTCCACCTTTTGATAAATAAACTAACTTAAATAAAGAGTGTGGACTGGGAGATTGTTCTAAATCTTTATCTAAGGCAGCGACTAATTTTTTAGCAGTTTTAGCTGGTTGATTGCCAAAAAGACTGCGAACGTTACTTGCCAAAATTTGCTCGCGGCTGATGCTAAAAAGTTGTCGTTGAAAGTAATAGTGAGCGTGCCAAGTATTGGCGGGTTGAGATGCTACAGCCAGTAGAGTTAGCGATCGCACTTTTTGGGGATACCGTCGAGCAAAGCTCAAAGCCATCGCACCACCCATACCATGTCCTGCTAAATGCACAGAGCGATCGCTGTATTCTAAAAATTCATACAACAATTCTACACCCTGGTCTATGGAACTACCTTCATCTATATTTTGCAGGTATTCCCAATGGGCAATTCTCCTATACTTAGATAAATATCCAACTAATGGTTGATCGAAACGCTGTAAAACAGAACTGGCACTCAACCACAAAACATCAAATGAATCAGACATAAATACCTATAACTTCTCAATTATCAATTTGTAAGAAAGAATTCAGGAGTCAGAATTCAGAATTCAGAATGATTGGAAAATCAAGCTAACTAGAATTTTTTGATTTTTTAAAATTGTCAAGGGTGTTAACTATTCTGACTTCAAAATTCTGAATTCTGACTTCTTTATGGGCGTACAATTGTACACCCCGAATTTCTACAAACCAAATTCTGTCTTCAATTGAGCGACCCAAGTTTTAATTCGTTCATCTGTTAAATCAGATTGGCTACCTGTATCAAGTGCCAAGCCGACAAACTTGCCATTTTTCACAGCTCTAGATTCATTAAAGTCATATCCATCTGTTGGCCAATAACCAACAGTTTTTCCACCTCGTTGAGAAATTTTTTCTTCCAGAATTCCGATGGCATCTTGGAAGTTATCTGCATAGCCAAATTGGTCTCCATCACCAAAATAGGCGACTAACTTACCACTAAAATTGATGTCATCAAGATCGGAAAAAAAGCTTTCCCAATCGCTTTGGAGTTGACCAATATCCCAAGTAGGCGAGCCAATAATTAGCAATTCATACTCATCAAAAGTGGAAGTATCCGCTTCATAAATGGGATGTAATGTGACAACATCACCACCAAACTCATCTCGAATTTGTTCGGCAGCAGATTCAGTGTTACCGGTTTGAGTACCGTAGAATAGACCAATTTTTTTAGACATGTTGACACCTCATATATGGATTGGCAATGCAATAATTCATGCAACGATACCTATACCAATTTGAATCTCAATCAAAAATCTCAAATCCAAAATGGTATGGTTTATCCAACTCACAAAAATAAACTGCTATTGCTTAACAGCAGGAAGGCAAATAAGGCTCCTCCACAGCTACCTATCGTCCACCCAGCATTGAATTCGCTCCAAGATTTAGCTGTTTTCAAATTTTGGGGTAGTTCTCCTTGGGCAGGTTTGCGCCCTTGGAACGATACACTGCCATACAGCCACAAGCAAATCGATAAAATCAACAACAAACCGATGGTGGCAATTAGTCCTGCTTGGTTTGCCAACTCTGTATCCCTTAGTGGCCCTAGTTTGACAAACGGCCCAATCAAGAAATAACCGTGGGCCATACCAATTTCCAGCCCCCTGGAAAAGGAAGATAATCCTTGGCGGTAAATAGGAAGATTTGCTAACAAGTCCAGCGTGATATCAGAAGTATTCACTGGCGTATGTAAATTTCCTATTTCCGGTATCCCCGCAGCATTGACAACTCCCTGCTCAAAATCAAGTCCGGCGGCTGTGACGCGTACTCTCAATGCGTGCCAAATATGACCAGCTAAAAATACAATTGCCAGAGCAAAGTGACTCGTTGCTAGCCAAGTGCGAACTGTAATTATTCCTGATGCTGTGGTACTCAATCCCAACGGCCCATAGAAAACTGTGGGATAAACGGTATCATTGACGGCGACAAAGTATGCTGCCAACAAACCCATGTAAGCCAAAGCACCCAGACTATAAGCGAGGTAAGCCTCACCAGACCAAAACAACACTTTTTTCGCCCAACCAAAAGGCTTGGTGAGAATGTGCCAAAATCCTCCAGCAATGCAAAGTATTCCTACCCAAATATGTCCGCCGATGACATCTTCTAGGTTGTTAACTGCTGCTATTCCTTGTTGACCAAAAACACCAAACAGATAGCCAAAAATCCGACTTGGATTAAGAGTTGGTTCAGTAATGACGCGTACAGATGCCACTGCTGGGTCGTAAAGACCGCCCCAAAATAAAGCTTTTGCCACCAATAACCAAGCCCCTAACCCCAACAACAGTAAATGAATACCGATGATGGTGGTCATCTTGTCTTCATCTTTCCAGTCGTAGCCAAAGAAGCCAAAAAACGAGTTATTTTCAGGCAACACTTCGGGGCCTAAAACGGCATGATAAATCCCGCCTGCACCAAGTACAGCAGAACTAATTAGATGTAAAACACCGATGGCAAAATACGGATAAGTATCAATAATTTGGCCGCCATCACCAACACCAAATCCCAAAGTTGCTAGATGTGGCAGTAAGATTAACCCCTGCTCATACATCGGTCGGCCAGAGTCGTATTTGGTGAGTTCAAACAAAGTCATGGCTCCGGCCCACAGAGCAATCAACCCAGCATGAGCAACATGAGCGCCTAAAAGTTTACCGGAGAGGTTAATAAATCGGGCATTACCAGCCCACCAACCGGTTGTTTGGGGGTTTATGGTTGCAGTTGTCATGGTTAAATTGCCTCCCCACGAGTTGCACGTATGACTCTCCAGGTACGGAAGTCAAATCCAGCAGCACGTAGGGCGTGCCAGAGATGTCCTTGAAGAAAGAAAAAGCCCAGCCAGAAATGAGCATTGGCCAGCCAAACACGAGAGGATAGTAAATTTCCACTCTGGAAATAGGGAAAGCGGTCAAACCCAATACTCAAGGCTGGGCCATAAAATTCGGGTGGATAAGCTAGGGTGTTGACACAGACAAAATAAGCAGCAATAAAACCCATCAGAGCTAAAGCACCTAAACTGTAAGAAAGATATGCTTCTCCTGACCAGATAAAAAGCTGCTTTGCCCAGCCGAAAGGTTGAGTAGTAATGTGCCAGATACCACCGGTAATGCAGAGAATACCCACCCAAATATGACCGCCTACCAAGTCTTCTAGATTATTCACTCCAGCAATCCAGTGCTGGCCACCACCACCGAACAAATAGCCAAAAATAACTACGGAGTTGAAAGTAGGGTTAGAAACTATTCGCACCTCACCCACCGTAGCATCGTACAAGCCGCCAAAGAACATGGCTTTGGCAACCAGTAAGCCTGCTCCCACACCGAGCAACACTAGGTGAATACCTAAAATCCTAGTCATTTTATTAGCATCTTCCCAGCGATAGCCAAAGAAGGAAAATCTCTGTTCTAAAATGGCAGGGCCGCGTAGGGCATGGAAAATGCCGCCAAGTCCCAGAAAGGCAGAGCTAATTAGGTGCAATGCTCCAATGACGAAGTAGGGATAGGTATCTACTATTTGTCCGCCACTGCCTACACCCCAACCGAGGGTTGCCAGATGCGGCAATAGAATTAAGCCCTGTTCATACATTGGTTGTGCCCGATTAAAGTGAGCAAGTTCAAATAGGGTGGTTGCACCAGCCCAAAGAACAATTAAGCCGGCATGAGCAACGTGAGCGCCCAAAAGTCGTCCTGAGAGGTTAGTTAACCGAGCATTCCCCGCCCACCAGGGAATTGACTCTGGTTTTTGAACAGCCACGTTTGTCATGGCTTTATCTCCTGAGAAAGTTTGCAACTAGCTGAAATATATAGTCAGCTTAATGAATATCTATATCAATAAGCCTGAGGATATCCTACCAGAGTTATTGATAAATATTTTCATTTGCTGAGAATAAACTTTTGTAAAGAATTTCAGCTACCAAGTCGAAAACTAACAGCGACGGCTATCTTTGCATCAACACAGCACATATTTTTGTGTTGACTGTTGACGGTTAAGTGGTCAGCACTCAACGAATTTGGCAAGTGAGTGTGGAATTTAAAGGCGTGATAGCCGATGCAGTTTGATTTGGGAGGAAGTTGTGCGATCGCCTCCTTGGGATAAACTACATTAAATCGATAAAGTTACCGTAGTTTTATTTTAAGGGTGACTAGCCGACTGTGCAAGAAAATAGTTTCTTGTGGTCAAAGGGAAAAGGTTAAAGGGGAAAGGGGAAAGGGAAAATACCAAACCTTTCCCCTTCCCCTTTTCCCAACTTCTGCAAGAAGTCTGATATCTTCATCAAATATTCCCAGTTATTACTGATTTAAAATAACACATCGGTAAATGAAGCTGGATGAAGTGAGCTTTTTGCCGATATATGAAATTAACCCAAATACTAAAAATAGCTGTAATTCCTGTTTTGAGTGGATTTACCTTCGTCTCTGCTTCAAATACAGCACTCGCTGACTATTTAAACAGTCAGGGTTCGGGGGGTGATTATCGCTATGAATTATGGTCTAGTGATGATAACAGCAGGTACTACTTAAAAATTTGGTTATATGAAGCAAGTCCAACAAGTAGCCCACACACTACAACTAGAGGATTCGATTCTACTAGGGAAGCTTTAATTTATTTTGATTGCAATTACGCCAAGAGAAATTTACCAGAATGTGGTTGACCATCGTTCACGTCTGATGTGAATTATCCAAATCAACGAATTATCAAGGATTGTGCGCCCTGTAGAGACGTTGCACTGCAACGTCTCTACAACGGTAAATCAAGGGTTTTAGCGTCTAATTACAAATTATACCGATTCAAAAAATGTTTGCGAGAGATACCCCACCCGCCTGACGGCACCCTCCCCTTAGCAAGGTGGGGAGGGGTCTTGTCTATGTGTCGCATTCTTTTTTCAAATTGGTATTACACTTCTGCGGGTTGGTATTCTTCTTGTCTTTCCACAAAAGCCTGGACGCGGGTGCGGTAGTTTCTTACAGTCTCGTCTACCCAATCACGATCGTTGCTATTTGCATACAAATGTACTAAAGGTTCGCTGGCATCTGGTAAAACTAGCAGCCAACTGTCATCGTAGGGTTGGCAAATTTTCACGCCATCGATGAGTTCTAGATTTTGGGCTGGGTGAGTTTCCACCAAGTAGCGCATTAAAGCACCTTTGGCTGTCCAAGGGCAGCGTACTGTATAAGTTTTGTGAATTACACGGGGCAATTCTGACCGTGCAGTCGCAAGCGATCGCTCTTGTATCGTCAACATCTCGATGATCTTCGCAATACAGAACATGGAATCAAATCCCGGATGCAGTTGCGGGAAAATAAAACCAGTTTCTCCGCTACCTCCCAAGACTACATTAGGATTTTTCTGGCAAGCTTCCATCAAAGCTGTGGGGTTGGCTTTGGTGCGAATTACTCTACCATCGTGGCGACGGGCGACTTGTTCAATGGCACTGGAAGCATGAACTGGGACTACTACTGTACCTCTGGGGTTAGCAGTTAAAATCATGTCCACCATCAGTGCTGTTAACATTTCCCCGCGAATTGGGTAGCCTGATTCATCAACTAAAATCAACTGTTCGCCGTTAGCCGAGACTTGCACGCCAAAGTTAGCTTTTAGCGCTTCCACCACATGACCTAATTGAGTCAGCAGCCCTTCGCGGTCAGTTACCGACATAGCAGTTTTATTGACACTGGCATTCAATACCACAGCATCAGCGCCAAATTTATCCAACATTTGTGGTAGAACTGCCCCAGAGACGGCATACACATAGTCAATTACCACTTTTGCTCGACTATTACGGAGTGTATGAACGTGCAAAAGTTTTTCAAAGGCAGTGCAGTAGGTGTCAATAACTTGGCTGGGGTAAGAGACATCGCCAATTTCATGAATCAGCGCCCGCCGCATATCTTCCTTAAAGTAAGCCCCTTCGATTTTCTTTTCCAAGGCTTTGGTGATGTTAATACCCTTGGCATCCATGAACTCAATCAAAATGTAATCGGGGCGATCGGGGTGTACGCGCACATGGATACCACCTGCCACCTTCATGATGGGTATAACGGTGCGGGCGATGGGAATAGCTGTTGCATCCAAGTTTTGAATATCAACACCCACTGACATTAAACCAGCAATTAGCGATCGCGTCACCATTCGAGAAATATTACGCTGGTCGCGGGAAACAGTCACCTTAGAACCAGGTTTCAACGTCGAACCGTAAGCAGCTCCCAATTTCACCGCAAATTCTGGGGTAATGTCAATATTAGCCAACCCTTGGACGCCACGTTGCCCGAATAAATTTCGTTGGGCAATATTTCCCCAAATCAAGTTAATGTTTAAAACAGCACCAGACTCAATTTTTTTACTCGGCCAAACACGCACTCCAGGACTGATTTGAGCTTCTTCTCCCACCGTAGAAAGGGAACCCACCACAGCAGCTTCTAATACATGGGAGCGGCGGTCTACACGAGTGCCACGGGAAATTACACAGGCAGAAAGATGTGCTTCTTCGCCGATGATTGCTCCATTCCAGACAATGGGACGTTTGAGGTTAGCATCAGCACCAATAGTCACATTATCGCCAATTACCGTTCCTGCTTCAATTTGCACTCTTGCCCCGATGCGGCAATTGTCACCAATCACGGCTGGAGTTTCAATTACGGCTGTTTGGTCGATGTAAGTATTTTGACCCACCCACAATTGAGGAGAAACTTCTTTGTAAGCGAAATCTAGTTGGACTTTTTGGTCTAATGCGTCATACTGAGCTTCGCGATAGGCATCCAAGTGACCGACATCACACCAGTAACCTTCAGCAATGTAACCATACATTGGCTGTTCTTTTGCTAAAAGTAGAGGGAATAAGTCTTTGGAAAAGTCACATTCAGTGTTGGTTGGTAGGTATTCTAAAACTTCTGGTTCCAGAATGTAAGTACCAGTGTTGACGGTATCAGAAAAAATTTCACTAGTAGAGGGTTTTTCTAGAAATCGCCGAATTCGTGCTTGTTCATCGGTAATTACCACCCCAAACTCAATGGGGTTAGGAACCCTGGTCAAAATTAAAGTAGCTTTTGATTGTTTTTGTTTATGAAATGCGATCGCTGCTGTCAGGTCAAAATCTGTGATACTATCGCCGCTAATTACTAAAAAAGTTTCATCAAGAAGTTCTGCAATATTTTTCACACAACCTGCTGTGCCTAGAGGCTGGTCTTCTTCCACAGCGTAGGTCATTTGGACACCAAAATCGCTGCCATCCTGGAAATAATCTCGCAAGACATCAGGTAAATAATGCAATGTTGCAATAATTTCTGTGATTTGATGTCTTCTCAGGAGATTGATAATATGTTCGGCAATTGGTCGATTGAGGATAGGCACCATTGGTTTGGGCAAATCGCAAGTTAACGGACGAAGCCGCGTTCCCGAACCGCCTGCCATAAGTACTGCACGCATAAATCCTCCTTAACTACAAAAAGCCTTTGCTGCTTGAAAACGTGTCAGATATATTATTTTCTTCTTTCTCTAGTCTCCTATGGATATTGAGATTTGAGGAACTTCCACAAGATGCATCTGTATTTGGGATGGGGAATAGGGTGTGGGGGAGGTAGGGAGTGTTGACTGATGACTGATGAGTGATGAGTGAGGAGTTAGGAGTTAGGAGTTAGGAGTTAGGAGTTAGGAGTTAGGAGTTAGGAGTTAAGAGTTAGGAGTTAGGAGTTGAGAATTATTCTCCTTGTCTCCCTTGTCTCCCTTATCTCCCTTATCTCCCTTGTCTCCCCATCTCCCCATCTCCC
>NZ_JACKZU010000863.1:0-230 GCF_014222165.1 Nostoc sp. 2RC | reverse complement strand
TAACTGAAGCGAACCTTAATAGTACAATTTTCACTAAATCTTCTCTAACAAATACAAAGTTAAATTCGGTAAAGGCTTCTTCAGCAATTTTTGCTTGGACTGACCTTGATGGTGCTGACTTAAGTTGGTCAAATCTGAATAACGCAAATTTCAATCATGCAAACTTAGAACAGGCAAATCTGATAGGTGTAGACCTCAGTAGTGCAAAATTAATTTATGCAAATCTAGAT
>NZ_JACKZU010000153.1:0-18418 GCF_014222165.1 Nostoc sp. 2RC | reverse complement strand
CTTTCCCCCTTCCCCCTTCCCCTATTAGGCGGGCTGCAATGATAAATAATTATGGATGATTTGATTTTACCTGGGAATTACTAATAGAAAATCCTCGACGTGTAGGCTGAATTTTAGTCGATTCCACCTGAAAAGTTACCTTATCGGTCATTGCGCCACTTTTGGCTTCCAAAGTCCAATTGCCAGGACGTAAATACCAAAACAAGGAATTAGCTGAGTTGCTCTCTAATTTTTCACCATTTAGCCGCCATTCCACAGGTAGAGATTGATTTCCTACTAATTTGAATTCTAATTTTTGCTGTCCTTGTTGACCTGGATACAATAAAAATACATCGCCACGATGGGGAGATAAGATTCTTAAATTATTAGAAATTAAATGCGATCGCTGTTGTTTTGCCAACCATTCATTATACTCTGATGGCAAGTCAAATTTATTTGCAGTTTCGTAATTATTTTTATCTTCGGGATAGAAATATTCTTGCACCACGGAAGTACAATCTGGTGTTGGTTTTAAACCAGAAATTGCACAAACAGGTAGTTGAATTAAACCTTCTGGAGATGGAAAAGCTGCTGGTTCTTGATGTTCGTGCAGATGTAACATAATTCGATTCCACAGAGGTGCTGCACCGGTAACGCCTGAAACCTGACGCATCGGTTCGCCGTTGAAATTACCTACCCAAGTTGCAACGGTGTAATCTGTAGTAAAGCCTACTGTCCAAGTATCGCGAAAATTAGAAGAAGTGCCAGTTTTAACAGCAGCAGGAAAAGGTAAATTTAACACAGAGCCTACACCAAAAGCTGTTGCACGAGCGTGGTTGTCACTGAGGATGTTGATGATTAATTGCCAAATTGTCGTCGAATTTTGGATTTTAGATTTTGGATTTTGGATTGGGGAATGGGAAAATGTAGTTAATAAGGGAATGGCATCTCCTTGTCGTGCTATGGTTAGGTATGCACTGGCTAATTCCCAGAGAGTGACTTCGCCGCTACCCAAAGTCAAACCTAAACCATAATGTTCTGGAGTTTGATTGAGGTGTTCAAAGCCTAATTGACGCAGGCGTTCTAAAAAATTTTCCACGCCTACTTTTTCTAACACCCGCACTGCGGGTACATTTAAAGAATTTGCTAAAGCGATTCGCACCCGCACCGGGCCGAGAAAACTTTCAGTATAATCTGTTGGGCTATAGAGTTTTGCGCCGGGAATGGCGTAATGGGCGGGTACGTCTGCTAAAATGGTGTTTGGGCGAATGAGATTTTTTTCTAGGGCGATTTCATAGACAAAAGGCTTGAGGGTAGAACCTGGTTGACGTAGGGCTTGGACTCCATCATTGCGTCCGAGTTTGACTTCATTAAAATAATCGGGGGAACCGACATAAGCCAAAACTTCGCCTGTGTGGTTATCAATGACTAACGCAGCTGCATCGTGGACGTTGTTAGTAGCCAGAGAAGAAATTACTTGCTGTACCTGTGCTTCCACAAATTGTTGCAAAGGACGATTTATAGTTGTGCGAATGGGGAAACGCGGGGAAATTTCTGGTGTTTGGGTTTTATCAAATTGATTTGCTAACCAAAATAAAAAATGTGGTGCGGCGATAATTCCTGGTTGGCGAGATTGAAAGACAACTTTTTCTGTAGATGTGCGGGTGGCGATCGCTTCACTGATATGTCCTTCCTGTACCATACGATTCAGCACATATTTTTGTCGTTGCTTTAATCGTTCCCAATGTGCGTAAGGATTAAAATAAGTGGGATTATTGGGAATACCAGCCAACAAACTTGCTTGTGCGAGATTCAAATCACTGGCGGGGATGGAAAAATAAGTCTGCGCCGCAGCTTCCACACCATATATATTCCCTCCCATTGGCAAGCGATTGATATATGCACAGAGTATGTCATCTTTATTCATCCCCGCGACTAACCGCCAAGCTAGCCAAATTTCTTGCATTTTACCAGAGAAATTACGGGGCACTGGTTCTAACATCCGTGCTAACTGCATAGTAATTGTGGAAGCACCAGAAACAATTCGTTTGGCGTGGATGGCTTCTTTGGTGGCGCGAACAACAGCTTTCATATCCAACGCGCCATGTTGGTAAAAGCTAGCATCTTCAGCCGCTAAAATTGCCTGAATAAACTGCGGCGAAACTTGATTTAAGGCAACCACTGATGTATGCTCTTGGTCGCGAGTTAGTAACGTCCCTAATGGTAAATTATTGCGATCGCTAAATTGCATTGCCAATTGATTCTGGGCTATATCTGCTGCACGAATGGGTGCAAAATAAGGCAACAAACGCACCAACACACAGATTACCAGCACAGCCAGGATAATTTTAGCGTGCTTAATTCGTAAAATTCGTTTCATCACTGCCCAACCAAACTTACCTTAATTCTGACGCACCAATTACATCTACATCACTAAATATGTCAAACACTTAATAATTTATTTGTGATAACTTAGCAAACCTAAATCAATATTTATATCCCATCAATCCTGCTTCAAAGTTAAGAATTGTAGTTATTTTTGGAACAACCATACTTAATTAGTTATCAATATAAATAAACTCTCCTTTAACTCTTCTTTGCGCCTCTGCGCCTCTGCGTGATTATTTTAAATTCCTAAAAAAATGCTTATCAAAACTTTAATCCAATATCTTCTAATCTTCACACTTTCACTAACTATATCAGCCTGTAACTTTCTTGGTATCACCTCAACCAAAGAACAACTCCCCACAGTCTCCCCCCTCACCCCCCCAAAACTCCCAGACTGGATTGAACAAATAAGCCCCATCACAGAAGCCAAACCCCTCAACCAAATCCGCATCCGCTTTAAAGAAGCCTTAATTCCCGTTGAAAATCTTGACAGTCCAGAACAACAAAAATTATTACAAAAATTTGCTCTTTGGCCGCCCTTACCAGGAGAATTTCGCTTTTTAACACCGCGTATGGTGGGATTCCAAGCCCAAAAAGCACTACCAAAAGCCACCCGATTACAAGTTACCTTAAAAGCCGGTTTAGCAGATTTAAAAAATCATCACCTAGACAAAGATTTAGCTTGGACATTTAACACCGAATCTATTAATATAACCAATTTACCAGGCGTCAACCCAATGGAAAAAGCCGACGCCGAACCGATAAATTTACAAGAAAAATTACAATTTACTTCCAACGTCGAATTAAATTTAAATTCCGTACAAGAACATTTACAGTTAATTCCCGAAGGTAAAAATCAAGGTGTAAGTTTCCAAGTCCAATTAAATAAAGAAGAAAAGCCATCGGCAGATGAAGAACCTTTAGAAAAATTTGACCCTTCCGCCCGCAATTGGATTTATAATATTACACCACAACAAAATCTAGAAAAAGCAACTCGTTATCGCTTAGTTTTTTCTCCAGGAATACTTCCGGCTTATGGCAATCTTCCCACAGAAAAAGAATTTGCTAGTAAATTAGCAACTTATTCGCCATTGGCATTTAAGCAAATTAACTTTTACGGACAACCAGATGCAGGGGGAACTTACGGACGATTTATTAAAGGCAGTCCCCAGTTAGAATTTAACAACGTTTTAGTTGCAGATTCCGCAAAACAAAATATTACCATCAATCCCGCACCAAAAGATATCGCCAGACTTTTGCAAGTAGGCGATGAAGATAGAATTGTGGGTATCAATCCTTATGCATTGGAACCAGCAAAAACCTATACAATTACGATTAACGGTAACCTCAAAGATAAATTTGGACAAACTTTAGGTAAACCGATAACCATTAAATATGATACCGGAGATTTAGCCGGGGATATCTGGGTTCCATCAGATTTAAATATTTTTCCCTCAGGTAAAGATTTACAGTTAAATATTAGTACGGTAAATTTACCAGAATCAAAATACAAAGCCGCTTATCGAGTAGTTAAACCCACAGATTTAGTTTATTTTAACTATAGTAATGATTTCTTACCCAAACCTGCTGAATGGCAAAGTTTCAAAGTATCAGGTAAGAAAAATCAATCAGTTGACGTTACCGTTCCTCTCAGAGAAAAAATCAATGCTGCTACAGGAATGTTAGCTTATGGAGTGCAAGCCCGCACCAATAAATATCAAGAAAACGGCAAGGAATTGTGGCGGGAACCTACTACCTATGGCATGGTTGAATTGACAAATTTGGGCGTATTCACTCAATGGTTTCCAGAATCAGGATTAATTCGCGTCAATCATCTTAATGATGGTTCGCCAGTAAAAGCAGCTAATATTGAAATTTATCAATCACAATTACAAGCAAAATCTCGTCCAGAACCCGTACCTTGTGCCACAGGTACAACTGATGACAATGGCACTTTTAGAGTTAATCGGGAACAATTACAGCAATGTAATTCAGAAAATCAAAGTTCAATAAAATCACCCCAAGTATTAGTAATTGCCCGTGAAAATCAAGATTGGGCATTTGGCAGAACCGAGGAATATAGCGGCGTTTATGGCTATGGCATTGATGCCGGTTGGCAAGATAATAAACCAGAATCGCGGGGGGTAATTTTTTCAGATAGACAGTTATATCAACCAGGGGAAAAAGCTTGGTTAACTGGTTTTGCTGATTATTTACAAAACGGTGTAATTGGGCAAGATAAAAATGCTGTTTATCAATTAACTCTCATCAATCCCGACGGACAAAAAATTAATTTAGGCACACAAACCACAAATGAATTTGGTACTTTTTCTTTAGAGTTGCCCATCCAAAAAAGTCAACGTTTGGGCTATTATACAATCCAGGGCAAAGGTAAAAACGGGCTAGAAATTTCCGGTGAATTTCGGGTAGCTGAGTTTAAACCACCGAACTTTAAAGTCGAACTCAATTTAGATAAAGAATTTGCTCTCATTGATGAAAAGGTGAATATTAATGCCAGCAGCAATTATTTATTTGGCGCACCAGTAGAAAGTGGAGAAGCGAAGTATTTTATCACTCGTCAACAAGCAAATTTTATTCCCAAAGGTTGGGAAGAATTTAGTTTTGGTAGACAATGGTTTTGGCCGGAAGAATCTCCCACTGTATCTAGCGATGTCTTGCAAACTAATACCCAATTAGATGCTAATGGTAAAACTAGCCAAACAGTAACTGTGGCTAAAGATTTACCATATCCCATGACTTACCAAGTTGATGTTCAAGTTGCAGATGTTTCTAATCTTTCCGTAGCCAATTCTCAAACATTTACAGCCTTACCAAGTAATCGTTTGATTGGTTTAAAAAGCAATTTTATTGCTGATGCTGGTAAAGCTTTCCCCATTGAAGCCATTGTAACTGACCCTACAGGAAAAGCAATTACAGGTCAACGGCTACGGCTGGAATTACAACAAATAAAATACAGCAGTGTCACACAATTAGTGGAAGGTAGCCAGACACCAAAAAATCAAGTTGAATATCAAACAATCCAACAAGCAGAAATTACATCTGATAGTAATCCACAAGTAGTAAATTTAACACCTTCTGAATCTGGTTCCTATCGTATTCGCGCAAATTTCATCGATGAAAAAAATGAATTGAGTGCCACAGATTTACAAATTTGGGCAACTGGAGAAAATCCAGTATTTTGGGGTACGCGAGAAAAAGATGTTTTAGAAGTGAAGCTGGATAAAAAAGAATTTAAACCAGGGGAAACTGCTACTGCATTAATTCAATCTCCCTACCCAGATGCAGAATTATACTTTGCTGTTATCAAAGACAAACCAATTTATCAGCAAATTACCAAAGTTCAAGGAGGCGCACCACAAATTCAATTTCAAGTAACACCAGAAATGTTACCCAATGCAGCCGTGGAAGCTGTATTAGTCAGACAAGGTAAACCGATTAACCAAGTGGAAGCAGGAAGTTTAGATAACTTAGTAAAAATTGGTTTTACACCTTTTAAAGTTAACTTGGAACATAAATATTTACAACTGCAAGTTAAGCCACTGCAAGCATCATTAGAACCTGGTGCTGAGGAAACAATACAACTAGAATTAAAAGACAACCAAGGAAACCCCACCAAAGGACAATTTACAGTCATGGTGGTGAATGAAGCAGTGTTACAACTTTCTGGTTATCGTCCGCCGAATTTGGTAGATACAGTTTATGCAGAACAACCGATTTCTACCCGCTTTAGCGATAATCGACCAGATGTCATTTTACAACCACAGGATGTAGCCAAACCAAAAGGTTGGGGTTATGGCGGTGGTTTTTCAAGTAGTGCAGCAAATACTCGCACCCGCACTGATTTTCAACCCTTGGCTTACTACAACGGTTCTGTCCTCAGCGATGTTAATGGTAACGCACAGATAACCTTTAAATTACCGGATGACTTAACTACATGGCGGGTGATGGCTGTGGCTACTGATGGAAATCTGCGTTTCGGTAACGGCGATGCCACATTTATCAGCACCAAACCACTGCTAACTAATGCCATCTTGCCACAGTTTGCCCGTCCAGGCGATCGCCTTCTGGCTGGTTTATCCGTCACCAACAACACCGGGAACACCGGAAATCTCTCAATTAATGGCGAAGTTGGCGGTACGGTGAAATTTGCCGAGAAAAACCCCACAACTACTGCTTTACAAACCACAGCTGAATCTACAACTCAAGCTTATCGATTTCCAATGGTAGCTGATAGGGTCGGAGTCGGGAAAGTTCGCTTTACCACCAAGCTAAATAATACAGCCGCAGATGCTTTTGAAGTTCCTTTGGAAGTTAAGCCAATTGAAATTACAGAACAAGTTGTAGAAACTGGTGTAACTACAAAACAAGTAAAAATTCCCTTAAATGTTGATAAAAATATTTTCCCTGATGCGGGAGGTTTAAATATTCAATTGGCGAGTACTTTGATTCCCGAAATTAAAGCACCAGCCAAACAGGTTTTAACAGATAATGATTTACCCTTTGCAGAACCAGCAGCAAGTCAATTAATAATTGCAGCAAATCTCCAAACGATTACCCAAAAATACAATCAAAAATTTGCAGAATTTAATCCCAGCCAACAAGCAAATCAAGCAATTGAACAACTACAAAAACTGCAAATTGCCGATGGTGGTTTTGCTGCTTTCCCCGGACAAGAAAAATCCGATCCTTGGGTTTCTGCTTATGCTGCTGAATCTTTGGTGAAAGCAAATCAGACGTTTCCCAAATTAGTGGATACGGGAATGTTGTCTCGCCTCAAAACTTATTTACAAAAAGTTTTAGCCAACCCCGGAGAATACGATTTTTGCAAACAACTAACATGTAAAAAACAACTGCAATTAAAAACTTTAATTGCTTTGTCAGAACTAGGTGAAAAGCGCAATACTTTCCTGGCAGATATTTACGAACAGCGCAATAATTTTGATGCAGTCACTCAAATTAAACTAGCGCGATATTTATCTCAATTCCCAGAATGGCAAGACGAATCTCAACAATTAATAAATAAACTGCAACAAAATATCTATGAAACTGGACGCACAGCAGTTGTCAGTTTACCGATTAGTTGGGGATGGATGAATTCATCCACTGCGACCCAGGCGGAAGCTTTACGTTTATTCATTGCCAAACAAAGCAAACCTGAAGTCATAGATAAATTGTTACAAAGTCTCCTTGCACTGCGACGCAATGGCACTTGGCAAACTGACTATAATAATGCCCAAGCTTTAACAGCTTTGGTAGATTATAGCCAACTACAACCCACACCACCGAATTTTGTTGCCACAGTACAATTAGCTGGCAAAAAGTTAGGAGAAAATCGCTTTCAAGGCTATAAAAATCCTAGCTTAGAACTAAATTTACCCATGAATCAATTACCTCGTGGGCGTCACGATTTAACCCTACAAAAATCAGGAAATGGCACTTTACATTATTTGGTTGCTTATAATTATCGCTTGCAAGGAAATCAACCGGGTAGATTTAATGGGTTACGCATAACACGAGAAATTAGTCAAGTTAATGAAGAGAAAGTTTTACAAAAAACAGGTCTTTATGCTTTGGATAAACCCTTGACTTTAGCCACCGGACAAGTGTTTGATATTGGTTTAGAAATTATCAGCGATCGCCCCGTAGACCATATAGTAATAAAAGACCCATTGCCAGCTGGTTTTGAAGCCGTAGACGCGAGTTTTCAAACTGCCACTGCTGCATTACAAGCAAAAGCCGATAGTTGGGAACTTGGGTTTAAGAATATTTATCGCGATCGCATTATCGCCTACGCCGACCATCTAGAACCAGGAGTTTACAGCTTGCATTATTTAGTCCGTTCTGTGACACCTGGGACATTTTCTTGGCCTGGTGCCCAAGTGCATTTACAATATGCACCAGAAGAATTTGGGCGCACTGCTGAATCTACATTGGTGGTTGAGGATAAGTCGTGATAACTTAAGATATAATACCGTGTCCGCCTAATGACCCATAATAAAAACCTCTTTGCGTCCGCCGTACCCTTCTCTTCTCTACGAGACGCTACGCGACACGCAAGCTACGCACAACAGCAACCCCTTCGGTGTACGCCCCAAGCCGGCGCTCCGACTCAGCCAGATATGATAAGTAGGTCAACTTAATTAAACATAAAACAATGTTAGGGTGCGTTATCGCAAAGCGTAACGCACCTCAATTGCTATAGTACAGTCTACAGAGGTGCGTTAGCCTACGGCATAACACACCCTACATTTATTGACATCTACGTATGACGTTTTTTTAGGTTGAGCTACTTATCAAAGCAATTTCTAAGCTAACTGGGCTATTTCCTAGCTTAATTTTTCTACGTATATGTCATGTTCTCTATTAATAAAAACCTCTGATAATGCCTGATAAGCTTCTGTCCAAGCTGCTATCACCTCTTCTGTTGCTTCTGCTCCTAATACCTCACGCATAGCTTGGAGTAAACTTTCTCCTACAATCAGATATTGTTCTGGTTGGACAGATGTTTGTACATGACGTTGGGCAATTGTTTCCACCATTGATGTTAAAGCTGACAAGCGATCGATTTGGCTAGCATAACCATAAATTGCTGTCGCTAATTTTATCGGCTGCGAACCATTTGCTTGAGCCGACATATCAAATTGCTTTTTAATATCTGGATGATTATGAAACATAATTTCATACATCCGAGTAGTAATTTGTTGACCGTTCTTTTTTAAGATAGGTGCAGTAGATTTAACTATATTGATTGTTTGTTGACTAATCATAGTTTTTTCACTCGCTTCATACTTTCGATTAACTTTAATTTAGGGGAGATTTTAATTGATAACTATGAGCTACCTCAAACAAGCAACTTAAAACTGCTGAAGATGATTTAACCAAGCTAAAATTATAAAGTCCTCAAACCCAACGGCATTTATATCACCACTTTATCCAGCGCGGAAACTGTTGTCCAGAGTGTGTTAACAGCGTTTCTTCCCGGTCAAAAAGCAAAATTAGTGTTAGAAAAACCCAACGCTAAAGACTTGGTCGATCTCAAAGAATTAATTGAAGCTGGTAAAATTCGTCCAGTAATCGATCGCACATTTCCCTTACAAGAGTTAGCAGCAGCTCATAGCTACAGCGAAAGCGGACGTGCAGCTGGGAAAATAGCGATCGCCGTTACTAGTTGATTACCAGCGAACATCAATAGACTTCTAAGAGAAGTCGGGAAAAGGGGAAAGGGAAAGGGGGAAAGGTTTGGTATTTTCCCTTTCCCCTTTAACCTTTTCCCACAAGAGTCCTTTTTGCACTCTTGTCTAATGTAGAGACGTAGCAATGCTACGTCTACCGTAGTTAAGGTTTGTACGAAAGCTTATAGATAGTGCCGCTGTAGTCATCCGAAATGAACAAATTACCTTGTTTATCGACTGCCATATCCACCGGTCGCCCCCAAACTTCTTCTGTTCCTGGAACTAGCCAACCACTAACTAAATCTATCTGATTCCCTGGAGTCTTTGTTGTATTGTTCCAAGGAAAGTAAACTACCTTGTAGCCTGTTTTCTTCTGCCGATTCCACGAACCGTGCAGCCCCACCACTACCCCATTTGAGTACAAGCCAGGAAAGTTAGTATTTTGTAAGAATGTTAATCCCAAGGGAGCTGAATGGGCTTGAATACCCTTGGTAATCCTATCCATTGCATAGCAATTAACACGTCCATCAGAATTGTATTGATAGTCGCGGTCAAAGGGCATATTATTCATGCCACTTGCAGTATCAGGATTAGAATTGCAGAATGGCCAACCGTAGTTACCAGCATCTCGGACTCGCGTAAATACTTCTGGTGGATGATTATCTACATAGGAGGGAATCAACTTACCGTAATTGCCAGTACTATCTTTGAAGGGATAGCGGATATTGTCTCGATTATTATTAACTACCCAAAGGTCATTTGTATTAGGTAAGAATGCTAATCCTTCGGCATTACGCAAACCTTGGGCAAAAAGGCGGCGATTGGTTCCATTGGCGTTGTACTGGTAAATCGCACCACGTTTTGGATTACTCACAGTATCTGATACGCAGGCATTACAGGTAGAAGCAATTGACACGTACAATTTATGGTTGCTATCGAGTGCGATATTTTTCAGTTCGTGACCATACGCGCCTTTGAGTTCGCTTGTGCTGCTGTCTGGTAAACCACTGACAACAATTTGACGATTTTTAGCAGTTCTGTCTCCATAGGTATAGGTGAAACGGTTGATTTGATGAGTCTCAGAGATATAGACGTATGTGGTGCTGTTAATCTTGTGAAATACAATGTCGTGTGGTCTGCGTAAACCTGTGACAAAGTTAGAAATAATTGGGTCTTTGCTGCCATTGGGCCGGACAATTAACACTTTACCGGTATTCGGCTGTGATACTAAAAGATCCCCATTGGGAGCAACTGCCATGAAGCGAGCTTTGGGAATACGAGTATAAACAGAGATGGAAAACTTAGGCGGTACTTTTAAGTAACGGTTTGTATTAAAAGGCGAATATCTCATCGTAGTGGGTACGTTCACCTTAGTATTCACAGACGCAGCTTGCGGATCAGCTAACGCCACTTTGGGAACAACCTCTAAAGACATCAAACTAGTAACTGAGATACTCAAACCAACTAGGGATGCAGATAATATCTGTCCAAGCGCATGTCTTGGATTTACGTTGAAGATAAACATTTTTCTAGCCTCGTAGGGAACTACGTCACACACAACTCTCGATTAGCCGATATTTTCCGAGAGTCCGAACACAGGGTAATCACGTGTAGTAGTTTTTGAAAACACTTCGTTAAATATCTTTATATTTTCATTTTTCGTTATTCATCAAAAAATCATTGATTAAAGTTATAAGGTACTACATAAAAATTCAGTATAGATTTTAAGGATAAAGCCATATACAGAGAGAGTTATAACCTTTTTCTCTGTTCGCTGCTGTATAAAGAAAGATACAGCGATCGCTCCCTCAACTCTCAAAAATATTGCAATATAAAACTGTATTTATTAATACGCTGATTATTTTAATCTAGTGAAATTCACTTAATAAGCGATCGCACATATCCCGAACAAGAATTAGCGATGGTTCATAGTTATAGGGAAAGAGTGTGCAGTGGACAATTACCAGAATCCGCCCAATCAAAGTTAGAACACTTCACAGACAAGGAGACAAGGGAAATAAAGAAAGCAGCAGCAGCAGAGGACGAATAACTCCAAACTCGCAACTCCTCACTCCCAACTCCCAACTCCTCACTCCCAACTCCCAACTCCTCACTCCTAACTCCCAACTCCTAACTCCCAACTCCTCACTCCCAACTCCTCACTCCTAACTCCAAACTCCCAACTCCTCACTCCCAACTCCTAACTCCAAACTCCCAACTCCTCACTCCCAACTCCCAACTCCTAACTCCCAACTCCTCACTCCCAATAACTCATATTATTTAAACTGACACAGTAACACGCAGAGATTTTAAGGTTTTTGCTCAAATTGTTTAATGCGGTTTAGAGCATCTTGATATTCCTTTTCTTTTCCTTGCTGTTTATACAAATCAGCAGATTGGCGAAAATCTTCAATTGCAGCTTGCCGATCTCCTAAATTAGAGTGAGCTAAACCGCGATTGTAGTAAGCATTTCCATAGTTGGGATTAATTTTGATAGCTTGGGTATAATCTGCAATTGCAGTTTGGTTATCTCCTAAATCATAGCGAGCTAAACCACGATTGTAGTAAGCTAGCGCATAATTTGGATTAAATTTGATGGCTTGAGTATAATCTTCAATTGCTGCTTGCTTATCTCCTAAATCATAGCGAGTTACACCCCGGTTGTAGTAAGGTAGTGCATAACTCGGATTAATTTTAATGGCTTGGTTATAATCTTGAATTGCTGCTTGAGTATTTCCTAACTCAGAGCGAATTAAACCCCGGTTGATGAATGCTTCTGCATAGTTGGGATTAATTTTAATGGCTTGGTTATAATCTTGAATTGCTGCTTGCCTATCTCCTAAAGTAGAGCGAGATAAACCACGATTGTAGTAAGCTAGTGCATAATTGGGATTAATTTTAATGGCTTGATTATAATCTTCAATGGCTGCTTGATTATCT
Organism: Nostoc sp. 2RC; assembly: GCF_014222165.1. Taxonomy (NCBI): domain Bacteria; kingdom Bacillati; phylum Cyanobacteriota; class Cyanophyceae; order Nostocales; family Nostocaceae; genus Nostoc; species Nostoc sp. 2RC. The sequence goes on along the minus strand of NZ_JACKZU010000153.1, from coordinate 5,918 downwards.
CCTAACTCAGAGCGAATTAAACCCCGGTTGATGAATGCTTGTGTATAGTTAGGATTAAATTTGATGGCTTGGTTATAATCTTCAAGTGCAGTTTGACTATCTCCTAAATTAGAGCGAGCTAACCCGCGATTGTAGTAAGCATCTGCATAATTTGAATTAATTTTGATAGCTTGGTTATAATCTTCAATTGCACCAGAAAAATCTTTGTTATTGTATTTTTCTAATCCTTCTTTATAGTAACTCTCAGCACTTTTTTGTTCTATTCTGAGTAGATTTGTTAGTCCTAGTAAATGAACAGTGCCAACACCCATTAATACAACTAACGGAATCAAAAAAAGATATATAGGAATAGGTTTTTTTTGACTGATTGATGGCGTAAATACAGGTGCAACAGGTACAGTTACTGGTATTGTTTCTGAATTTAACGCTTGTAAAACTTCTTCAGCAGATTGATAACGGCGTTGGTATTCTTCTTGCAACAATCTATCCAGTATCCGCCCCAATTCTTGACTTACTGGTTGTTGCAAATATTGTCGCCAATTAGTAACCCAACCATAACCTTGTCTTTGCCAAAGTTCCCAAGGGTGAATTCCACTCAACAGGTGAAAGCAAGTTGCACCGACACCATATAAATCACTGGCTGGGTAAGCTTCACCACCTTGCATTTGTTCCAGTGACGCATAACCAAAAGAGCCGATGGTTGTTCCTATTTGCGTTATCACCGTTGCAGTCAGTTGCTTGGATGCACCAAAGTCAATTAGTACCAATTTTCCATCGCTGCGACGAATGATATTCTCTGGCTTGATATCCCGGTGAATAACTTTGTGTTGATGAACTGTTTTGAGAATATCTAACAAATCCAGTAATAATTGTTTTATTTTTTGCTCGTTGAAATTTCCCTGCTGTTGCAATTCTGTCAATAAATTCTGTCCGTCGATAAACTCCTGCACCAAATACAGGTGATTATCTTCCTTAAAATAAGCTAACAGCGTGGGAATTTGAGAATGTTTTCCTAACTGTTGCAGTCGCTTTGCTTCTTGCTCAAATAGTTCTGTGGCTTTGTTGAGTGCATCTGTACCCTGCATTTGCGGTGCAAACTGCTTGATGACACAATGCTCCTGAAGTTTATCGATATCTTCTGCTAAATAAGTTTTACCAAATCCCCCGCCACCTAATGATTTAATTGGGCGATAGCGGTTTCTCAGCACCACCAACCTTGTACCGCATTTGGAGCAAAACAGGGTGCCATCGGGATTGGGCGGATTGTGGCAAACTGGATTTAGACAGCAGGTCATAAACTGTGCTTCTGTGGGGAAATGTATCTATTATGGCTTAAGCACAACCCACTGTTTATATAGCAATCCGATTTGATTTGTGAACTTACTTGTGAAACTCCAAGGTAACTTGGCGGGGAAAAGGGGAAGGGGGAAAGGGAAAAGGTTTTTTCTTCCTTCCCCTTTTCCCGGTTGGTGAGCTTGCCTGCCCTGAGCTTTGTCGTTGGCGTTGGCGAAGCCTCTCGTAGAGAAGCCTCTCGTAGAGAAGGGTCGAACCATTAACCTTTATCCAATCTCCACCCACAATAGCGGATTACTCCATCATTCCTCTTTCTCCCCTCTTCCCTTTAATCTTTACCCAACCTCCACTTAACATTTTTGGGTTGGCAGACTACTAGCTTTTATAATTTGCTTGAGAGTGCGTTCAAATTCGTTCTTGTTGTGCTACTTCTTGGACTTGTGCAAGATCTAAATCTAAAGCCTGTGCTATCTGTTCTACAGTTAAACCCAATGCTAAAAGCTTAGGTACAGCTTCTAATTTTGCTTGTATGCGTCCTTTTTGTTCACCTTCTTCTCTAGCTTCTTGGTAAACCCGCGTTTGCTTCAATTCACTTAATCCAAACATTGCTTCTATCTCCTTTTGACTCATCTGCGGAAATTTGTAAACTAAGATTGTCTCTATTAATTCTAGTAATTGTTTTTGTGGTAGTTGCAAATCTACCGCTTGCTGTGTACGGTTGATTAATTCTCTGGCGGTACTAATGGCTGTATCTTCGTCTTCAATGATTAATTTTATCGTAGCAATTCCTATCGGTAAGGATGCAGTTGAGCCTAATTCATCTAAGTAAATTACACGGATACGCTGGCTGTGAAAAAATTCTATGAAATCTTCTTTCTTACCTATATCGATATCTGAGGTTGGATAAATCACTACTCCTCGCCAAGGATTTTTACGTTGATTTTGGCGTAAGTATAAAGAAATTTCTGAAATCAAGCGCAAGTAAATTTCTGTATCTGGTTGAAATTGAACTTCCACAAAATAAATCGGACTTTTTTCATCTGGGATGGGAAGAAATACACCGTCGATTCTAAAAGCTGTTTGTTTGATTTCAACTGAAGCAAATTGATAGATGTTGGCGGTTTCGGGAGGGTTACCAATTAGTTCAAAGAAGATGCTAGGAAATTCTTGAAATAGGCGATAAAATATGCTGTCGGTTTTCACGCAGAGGTTTCAGCAGATGTTTGACTATGCTGATTTTACCAATAGCAGGCAATAGGCAAATAAAGTCTGTTGGCATTGGGTTTCTTACAATTAAAATATCCCCGTGTCACTGTGTCCCCGTGTGGCTGCGTCGGTCTAAACAATAAGTTTTCAACTAAACTCGATATAATGTGCGATCGCTCTTACTAATGGGAATTATATACTTAGCAAATTTTGCGACTTCACCATCTTCATTCCCAAGGTAAATATACGATTTTCATTTCCTTGGAAAAACCAAATCAAAGTATGAGTATCTAATAAGACCTGCATTACATATAATCCTGGAATTCTTCTAATGGCTCATTAAAGTCATCTGATATTGTAATCAAATCTTTGGCACTACCAAATAAAGGAGAGCGTTTTTTTTCTAGAATCACCGGAGTTAGCTTAACCATCGGCTGCTCATCTTTGGTAATAATAATTTCCTCGCCATTGATTGCTGCTGCGATTAATTCATGTAAGTGTTGTGATGCTGCGTCAATTGTAATGTGTTGCATAATTATCACCATTTAATTAAATATTTTACAGCAGTTTTCACAAGTCTATCCTTGGACTAAACTGTTCAATACGATTGGGAGTACGTTCGATTTCGGCAAACAATACGTCTCTCATCTCGTGGAATGATATTGTCAAAGGTAGTTTCCCCACCTTTGGAACGGGGTTAAATATGGTCATAATACCGTTTCACTTTAATTATGATACAAATACGTTGGTAGGGGCAAGGTATTGCCCATTGGTGTCAACTTAACGTCAAAACATTGTAATGACGTTAGAGCAAACTTACTCAATTACTAATTAATCCGGAGTCACCCCACCCCGGCTTTGCTGACGCAAAACCTCCCCTCCCCGCCTGCGGGGAGGGGATTGAGGGGTGGGCTAAAACGTCTGTGTGACAAGCGTTTAAGCTTAAGTTGACACTAATGGGTATTGCCTTACCCCTACGCAAAATCAATCTAGTTGAAAATCGCTGTAATACTCGTTAATGAGTATTTGAACTCCATTAAGGAATTAGCAAGAAATAAATTATTCAATCTTGTGGGGTGGACATCTTGTCCGCCCTTCTTTACGGGCGGGCGAGACGCCCACCCCACAAGAAAAGTTGAATATTTTTCTATTTGTAAGTTTTTTAATGAGTCTTTAAAAGTTTTGTGGCTAGGTTAGCATGGCTTTACGCCTCTACAGCAATTAGTTATTGTTCAACTGCTATGAGAATATTTACTTATTATACAGTTCTGAAATTTTGTGTTGGCTATTCCCACACATCTATATAATAAGAAAACATCTCTGATGAGCGATAGCGATATTTGAAAACGTATATATACATACAGACAGCAAATCATAAAAGAAAATAAAGAAACTTGTTTTTTATTGAGGCAAATATTAAGATACTAATAGTAATACGAGATACAGAAATTTGACTTTTATCCTTATCTAAGGTAGATTTGAGTGCATTTGAGTACAGCTTAATAAATCTCAAAATATAGTGCATAAATCTTTGTAAAGTCTTACAAGTAAAGTTTCTTGTAGCGAGTACAGAAAATCTTAAACCCTGCCCTAAAAATACCAGTACCCCTATCATTAAATACTAGTACCCCTACCCCAAGAGAAATTTTTAATTGATTTGAGGTGGGGGTTTTGGTGTTTGAGTACAACCTTAATAAATCCAATAAATCCAATCAACATTGGGTTCGCTAGGGAGTTGGAAGTGGCCTGATATAAGCATAAAAATAGCACATGGCTCTTTTAACCAGATAGACACTAGCGATGCAACAGTCTTTAGACAGAATTACGAATCCTCAAACTTTGAAAATACAGGATTCAAAACAGAAATCCTTGCTCAAGACATTACTCTCTGGAGATTTTTTTGAGCCATTATTGAGTGATTTTCGCATTATCTTTGAGCGCGATCCAGCTGCACGCAATTGGTTAGAAGTTGTGTTTTGCTATCCTGGGTTGCACGCATTGTGTTTGCATCGTCTTGCTCACTGGTTACATTGTCGAAGAGTAGCTTTTATTCCCCGTTTAATTTCTCACTTGGGACGATTTTTAACCGGAATTGAAATTCATCCAGGTGCAGAGATTGGGAAGGGTGTATTCATCGACCACGGAATGGGAGTTGTGATTGGCGAAACTGCGATTGTGGGAGACTATACGCTGATTTATCAAGGCGTCACCCTTGGCGGAACTGGTAAAGAAAGCGGTAAGCGTCATCCCACAGTGGGTAAAAATGTTGTGGTGGGTGCGGGTGCAAAGGTTTTGGGTAATCTGCAAATTGGCGATCGCGTCCGGATTGGCGCGGGTTCAATTGTTTTGCGGAATGTACCCAGCGATTGTACTGTGGTGGGAGTTCCCGGCCGAATTATTTCTCGCGATGGAAACGCCAGCGTTTCTCCTTTAGAACATGGAAAGCTACCCGATGTAGAAGCAAGCGTGATTCGTTCTTTGCTTTCGCGCATCGAACAACTGGAAAAACAACTGCAAACTTTAAGACAGGAGGTAGGAGTTAGGAGGTAGGAGTTAGAAGTTAGGAGTTAAGAGTTAGGGGTTAGGAGTTAGTAATTATTCTGTCCGATCTCCCACTCTGCGGGTTCGCGCTAGGGTCTCTCAAAGAGAAACTCAAGCTATATCTCTCTCATCTTCCTTATCCCCTTTTACCACTATGAAAAAATTAAATCCTTCACAAATTAATTCCGATCCTTCAGGCGAACAAGTTTTGCAGATTCCTTTGAGCGATCGCTGGCGAATTTATCACCGTTTGCAAGAATTAAAAATTCAAAGTTCCTGTCTTCCGGATGGTTCTTTACGGGTGCAAGTCAATAATTTGCTAGAAGGGATTCTAATTCGCAGTACGGTTATGCAATTTCTCGCTTCTCGTCACGAATTAGTCGAGTGGTTAGAGCGTTGCTGGCAATATAAGTGATGAATGTTAAGTCATAAATATTGTTGACAAACATTATCTAGACCAATAAGCTATGAGGCTTTTAAATTGCACAGTTCTTTTCTAAGTTTGTTGACCCTCGACCATTCACTGTCAACTGTCAACAGTTAACAACCAATAACAAAAGATGTGCAAGGTCAAATCTACTAGAGCTTATTAATCTTGAATTCATCACACAAGCATAGCTCTTTGCAGGGATGCATAAATATTGAATAGGTTTAGAAGTTGAAGTTACTGTCTGCTAGCAAATTCTATTGCAAACTGAGAAGAATTCCTACTGCATGGCGGAAGTAAAGGAGAATTCAGAATTCAGAAGTCAGAATTCAGGAGTCAGAATTCAGGAGTCAGAATTCAGGAGTCATGAAAAACTTTCTGTTTCTCTTTTGTCCCATGCCCAATGACGCCACTTGCTCCACTTGGGGAGACCCCACCCCCAATGCCCCAT
>NZ_JACKZU010000152.1:0-18425 GCF_014222165.1 Nostoc sp. 2RC | reverse complement strand
CTCTTCCCCTGCTACCCAAACCACGGTTTTACCTTCTTGCTCCAAACATTGAGCCATTTGTTGCAATTCTTCTGGTAAATTTGTTACATACTGCTGTAAAAAAGTGGCATTGCCAACAATTACCTGTTGTTCTTTGACGATTCCTATAATTCCTTGTCCAGGTATAGCTTGTACCCCCACTGCACCAACCCAATTCAAATCAGTAGCGGCTTCTACAATTGCCTTACCAATGGGATGTTCCGAGGAGGATTCGATACTTGCCGCAGCTTTTAATACATCTGTTTGTGTGTATTTACTATTTGTAATCACTTGGAATACTTGCACCTGTCCTATGGTGAGAGTACCAGTTTTATCAAATGCGATCGCTCGGACTTTGCCAATTTTCTCTAATTGTGCGCCATTCTTAAATAAAATCCCTTGTCTTGCACCATTGGCAATTCCGGAAAGTAGGGTGGGCATAATTGCAGCCATCAAGGCGCAGGGAGAAGCTACCACTAAAAAGGTAAGGGCGCGATAAATGGTGATTTCCCAATCCCAACCCCAGAGAAATGGCGGTAAAGTTGCTAGTAATATCCCACTTACTACAATGACTTTGGCATATCCTTTTTCAAAGCGATCGATAAATTCTTGGGAAGGCGGGGCTTGTGTCTTTGCCTGTTCCACTAAACGAATCACCCGCACAATCAAACTACTTTGGGCTGGTTTGTGGACTTTAATTTGCAATGCACCATAGCCGTTGAGTGTACCAGCAAAAACTTCTGCACCGACTGTTTTTTCTACAGGTAAAGACTCGCCTGTAATTGCAGCTTGATTGATGGTACTGTAACCAGACACGATAATTCCATCTGTGGGAATTAACTCTCCGGGTTTAACAACAATTTCATCGCCAACTTTTAGCTGACTGATGGAAACTTCCTCTTCCCTTCCCTGAAGCAAAACCCTTGCTGTATCTGGTGTCAAACTCATCAAACTGCGAATACTTCGTTCAGTTCGCTGCATGGCGTAACCTTCCAGTGCGCCACTGATGGCAAAGATAAGAATTAAAATTGCCCCATCAATAATTAAATGATATTCTCGCCGCCATAAGCCCAAACTAGCAGCCCCAATGGCCGCGACAATCATCAGTAAATCAACATCAAGTTCTTTTTGTTTGAAAAGAGTAGTCAGTCCCTCCCGCGCACTTTCGTAACCACCAATGACATAAGCAGCAGGTAGCAACAGCAGCGCTATTTCCAAAGCACCCAGATGCAAGGCAAACCATCCTAGAAATAACAGTAGCCCACAAACTAGGGCTGCTAACATATCTGCGTGTTCTCTGGTGAATTGGGTAAAACGCTGTGCGTAAAGCATAAGAGGTGAATTAAGAGGGACTTTCTCAGGCTAAACCTTGACATTAATGTTAATGTCAAGCTCTATAATGATTTTGAAACGCAAAGGAGCGCTGAGGGAAGCGCAGAGGTACGCGAAGTTAGATGTTTATTTGTGTTCTGGGACGGTTTTTGAAAAGAAAGTGTTATCAAGGCTTGGATGAAAATGCACCACCATCTCTTCAGTCGGCTTGTGGAGAATTACAAAGAATTTTGCGGTTGTTGGAGTAAATTATGAATGCTGGTTGTTTGACTATTAAGGAACTTACTGAAGCGGTTGGTGGTGGTTTGACTCCGCGTATGGTGCGGCATTATCATCAATTGGGGCTGTTACCGCAACCGGTACGATCGCCAAGTAATTATCGTCTCTACACCCAAAAAGATGTGGTGCGTTTGCAGCGCATTGTCGCACTCAAGCAACAAGGATTTCAGCTAAATCATATCCGCCACATTTTAGACGTGGAACCAGAGGCGGATACAAATCAAAATTTGATGTTGCAACTGCAACAGCAATATCGAGCCGTAATACAACAAATTTCCCAACTGCGACAAACTGCATCAGCATTAGAAGGATTATTGGGACGCGATCGCCATTGTCAAATTATCCAGGCGGAAGTCCTCGCACAACTGAAGTTACTAGATGTGGAAACCCAAGCCGGATTGGGAGGACTGGCAAAATTATGGAGTGGTTTGGATGCCCAAATTCATACACACTCAGAGGCTTTTTCGGAATCATTGCAACGCTTATTACCCGATTTATCAGAACGTTCGGAAATTGAACGACACTTAATTTCGCAGTTGGTTTTGGCTTGTGGCGATGTCAGTTTGGTATCTTTTGTCAAATTGAGTCGAGATGCGATCGCAGCTAGTCGCAAAGCTTTATCTGACAGCTGTCAAATTGTTGTCGATACTCAAACTGTTGCTGCTGCTTTGGATCGAACTCGATTATCTCACTTGGGATGTCGCGTTGAAACTTTAATTGATAATCCCCACATTACCACTGCCACAGAGGCAGAACTCGCCTTTTGGCAACACCAAGAATGGCGTCAAAAATTGCAACAAGTAACTCCAGGTTGCGTGCTGGTAGTTGGTTATGCACCCTCAGTACTGCTAGAAATTTCCCTCGCCATATCTCAGACGGACTACACCAATCCAAAAATTCAGCCTGCACTGGTAATTGCAATGCCCATCGGCTTTAGCCACGCTCCCGCAGCTAAGCGACAATTAATGCAACAACCAATACCTTATATTACAGTCGAAGGAACTTTAGGAGGTGGCGCTTTAGCTGCAACTGCCTTGAATGCTTTGGTGGAATCACTAATTGATAAACCAGATTGTCATTGTTATCTAAGTCAATCTATAGGAATCTGATTTGATTAATGAACATATTTGTGTAGGGAGGGAACAGGGAACAGGGAACAGGAAAAAAGGAATTTAGGGGTGTACTGAGTTTTTTCTGCAAATCAAATATGAGTCCTATACAACGGAATTTCTCTGAAGATTTCAATCCCCATCGATAATCCTCCTAATCCCTAGTTCAAAGATTGAACTTGTTAGCAAATGCCAAATATAATTTTGCCCAAAGAGTGGTAATATTTTGTAGTATAATGTAATATATGAATATCCTGCGTGCCCTAACTTGTGTGAGCCTACATACTAGTACGAGAGGAAGGTAACACTGTCAAATGCAGTGGGCGTTTGTAAACGGGGAGTGCGAAGAACCTGGAAAGTGGGCTTGAAAGTAGCCATCTTTAAAAGAGTGTGTAATAACTCACCAGCGGAGTCCCTCTAGTAACTGAGAAAACGCAATGCTCCACCGACTTGCACGCAAATTAATTCGTAATTTCTGATTAAGAAAGTTATACCGATTCAGGACTTACGCAAGTGTCACAAAAAATCATTTTTTTTTGCTTGTAGTAAGGACTTTAGTCCTCTAATAAGGACTGAAGTCCTTACTACAAACTTAAAATAATATGCCAGTTGCGTAAGTCCTATAATTAATATTACTTATGACTAACATATTTAAGCTAATTAACGAAATTGCTAACGTAGAAGCACAGTTGTGTAACACGCAGTTTCTTGCACCTTGTGTAAAAGGTGGACGAGTTCGCACGCGAGTAGCAGGGATGGTCTACACCTTCAGACCAAAGCCTAGTAAATTTGAAGGTTGGGGTATTTTTCAGCCTGTGGATGAGAAGACAGCCACAGTTGTGGAAGAGGCGGATTTACCTCAAATTGCAGAATACTTGCAACACTTTCCCCAAATCCGACTGCGGTTAGTACGCCAACTGCGGGGACAAACTTGGTTAGCATACCCTGTAAATGAAGCAGATGTGCGCCAACGCTTACAGGTGGTGAAACCGATGGCCATTCATCTAGTAACCGAAGGTACGACCTTTGACCAAATCATCGCCCGTTGGAACGGTCATTCATGCTGGTTTGAGGAAATTGATCGCCGTACCGATCCGATTATTGTTGAAACTCTGCAATCGGCGGTTAAGCAACTCGTTCCGGTTGGAGAATTGCACTTCAAAGGCGTAACCCCAGAAATTCGCACAGTGTATGAATTAGCAACTGCACAAATTGATGGCTTCCACCAACCCCAACAGGATGAAAAGCGACTGAAAAAAGCATTGCATATGGGTGGCGGTGAATTAAAGCAATTCCAAGATCGTGGCGACTACTGGACAGTGGATTGGACAACGGCTGATGGCGTTCGCCACAGTAGTGCGATCGCCAAAACTGATTTGACTGTAATTAGTTCTGGTATCTGCTTAAGTGGATACGATGGCGACTTTGATTTGCAATCTTTGGTTGGCGTCATCGAACAACAACAGTAGCCATAAGCTATCACCCATTGAAGTTGCACATTTTTTGTGTTGGTTGTTGACGACTGTAAGCGGTAAACGAAAAACAGGTTTAATACCTAATCTAAAATCCCAAATCTAAAATTCAAAATCAAATGACTATCTTTTTTCACGAACAACTTTACCGCAGCAATGCCGTGATGGCAAAGTTGAAAAACTATCCTGTAACTATTTGTGGGGCGGGAGCATTGGGAGCGAATATTGCGGAAAACTTGACTCGGTGTGGTTTTGACAAACTGACGGTAATCGATCGCGATCGCATTGAGGAACGCAATCTTTCGACCCAGCCTTACTATCGTTCTGATGTCGGAGCATTCAAAGCAAAAATCTTGGCAAACAATTTATATCGAGCAATTGGTACTAAAGTTGATGCCAAAACAAAAGAATTGACTCCGGCAAATGTAAATCAATTACTCCAAGATAGCCAATTAATTATTGATGTTTTTGACAATAGTGTGGCACGTCAAATACTCAAAGATTATGCTGATAAATTTAGCATTCCTTGTCTTCATGCTGGACTAGCAGCTGATTATGCAGAAGTGATTTGGAATGAATTTTATCGCGTTCCTTCTGAGGTCAATGATGATGTTTGTGATTATCCCTTGGCGCGAAACTTAGTAATATTAACTGTAGCTGTAGTATGCGAAACCATTATCTCATTTATTGCCACAGCAGAACAACGTAACTTCACGATTACCTTGAAGGATTTGAGCGTCCAATCTTTATTTTTATAGATGGCGATCGCTCCCAAATATAGTTGAAGACTTGTCATTAAGACTGACGCGGGGACGTTAAGGGAAAAAGGGTAAAGGGAAAGGGGAAAGAAAAAACCTTTACCCTTTACCCTTTAACCCCTTCGGGGTTCGCCAGTCGCTCATGGGGGAAACCCCCAAGACCGCGCTGGCTCACCTTTTCCCAAAACCAAATTCCGAGTTGAAAATGCACAAAGCCAGCAGTATTGTCACAAATCCCTTTTCCCCCATTTTACTAATCCTAGACCGTTGGTCGTTTACTTTCGAGGATTTCTGTTGCTTTCTGGGCAGAAAGTGGTCGGTAGAATAGAAAACCTTGTACATCCTCGCAATGGATAGACCTCAAAAATTCCAATTCTTCTTGGTTTTCTACACCTTCGGCTGTGAGCCTCAATCCCAAACTCCGCCCCAAGCTAACTATAGCTTTGATAATATGAGCGACTTTGACATCGTGTGTCAAATCTTGAATAAAAGACTTATCGATTTTCAAATTGTGGAGTGGTAAAAGCTGTAGGCGGGAGAGTGAAGAATGACCAGTGCCAAAATCATCAATGGAGAGGTGAACGCCCATTTGCTGTAAATCTTGTAGTACGGTGCGGGTGAATTCTAAATCTTCAATGGCTGTGGTTTCAGTAATTTCTAACTCTAAAAAGTGAGGTTCTAGCCCTGTTTGTTGGAGAATTTTAGCTACAGTTTCTACTAATTGCGGTTGCCGAAACTGTTTGAGGGAAAGATTAACAGCCATCATCAGTGGTGGTAATCCTGCATCTTGCCAAGCTTTATTCTGCTTACAGGCTGTCCGCAGTACCCATTCGCCGATGGGGACAATTAATCCACTTTGTTCGGCTAGGGGAATGAAAACACTGGGGGCGACCAATCCCATGTCTGGGTGCTGCCAACGCAATAAAGCCTCCATTCCAGTAATTTCCCCTGTGGCAATGCTTACACGAGGTTGATAGTACAAAGAAAATTCTTTGCGTTCTAGGGCATAGCGCAAGCTTTTCTCTAAAGTTAGGAGTTCGGGATTCTTGGCACTCAAAGAAACGCTGTAGAATTGGTAGTTATTTCGTCCTTTGTCTTTAGCATGATACAAAGCGGTATCGGCGTGCTGGATTAGTGTTTCAGCATTGGGACTATTGCTATCAAGCAAGGCAATACCAAGGCTGGCACTGATATAAAGTTCATGCCCTTGGAGATGAAAGGCCTTTTCTAAGGTTTGTAAAATTCTCTCGGCTACTTGGGTGACTTCTTCGATATTATTCACTCGTGGGAGTAAGATTATGAATTCATCGCCTCCCCAACGGGCTACGGTGTCTCCCTTTCTGAGGGAATCGTTTAATCTTTGGGCGACTTCTTTTAATAACTTGTCTCCCAGTGTGTGCCCAAGTGTGTCATTAATCACCTTAAAGCGATCTAAGTCGAGGAAGATTACAGCTAAACTTTCGCCCTTGCGACTGGCGTTGGGCAGGGCTTTGTTGAGCATTTCGTCAAAGAGTAGACGATTGGGTAACCCTGTGAGCATATCATGGAGGGCTTGATAGCGAATCTTTTCTTCTACTTGCTGGCGTTGCCGCGCACCTGTAATACTGGCAGCCATTGTCAACAAAGTGGATTCTTCGTGCCTCGACCAATGACGTTCATAGGTGCAGTCTGCTAAACCAAGGTAACCCCAAAACTCGTTCTCTAACCGCAGAGGTACTAAAAGCAGGGATAGAACCTTGTCTCGAATCAACAATTCTTGTTCGGCAATGGGGAATGTCCGGGTGAGTCCGCTAATTGACTGACCACTGTAAAGAACATCGTACCAGCGGGTTAATCCACAAGCTTGATAAGGCTGATTTTGCCAAGAATCGTAAGTAGGTTGGATAAAAGAGCATGTCCATTCAAACCGCAAGCTAACTGCTATTTCTCCTGTAGCTGGATGGGGATGATTTTGAAATAGATAAGCGCGATCGACTTTGGCGGCTTCGCCCAAAACAGCTATAGCTTTCTCAATACCTGTTTCGTAGTTCATTTCGCCCAGCAAATAATTTGCAGCTTCGGCAACCGCTTGCAGCAAGCGATCGCGCTGGCGTAGTTCAGCTGTAGCTTGTTTTTGCTCTGTAATATCCCTGGCAATAAAAGTTCTAATTAAATCACTTTCACGAAGATAGAGAACCGATTGTTCAAAAATTTCTGTACCTACTTCCACTTCCCGCATAAATGAATTTGTTTCTAAATTTTTAACTGCACTCAACAGTCCTTGTAAAATTGGGTGTTGCATCCCAGTTTCCCTGAGTTTAGGAAACTTGAGAGTTGCGGCTGGATTGAGATAAGTTACTGTTCCCTCTAAATCCATCTCGATAATTGGATTGGGAATGAGTTCTGGGAAAGATGCAAGGCGAGCAAGAGCAGCTTCACTCGCTGCTTCAAAGGTGGGATCGACAGCCAAGGTTTGAAAGGGATTGGCAGGTTCGGCTTGCTCTGATAAAAAACCAGATAAATCTTCAATCTCAGAAGATTCCGAAAATGCTTGTTCAGAAAGATTGGAAATAGCATAATATTTAGCTTGAGCTTGATTACTGCCAAAAGCGATGACATCTCCATGCTTGAGGTTGTGAGAATAACATCTCTCGCCATTCACAAATAACCCATTGGTACTTGCTTTTCCCTTATAGTTTCCATCAATAATCTGAAAGCCATATTGTTCAGTTTCTGGTACAGTTACTCGCAATAAAATAGCATGTTGCATTGATACTGACCGAGACGCTAGGACAATGGTATTCGCGGAATGCCGTCCTAGAGAATAAGTAGCCTCTCTTAAGGGGACAGTTCGCCGTCCCTGTAGGTCTTGGATGACCAACAGATGGCGTATTTTTTCCCGCTCATTTCCTAGCATGATTCTTCCTCAAATTCTCATATCTTTGTGTCTTAGTCTGAAAAATCATCTTCCCAGAAGCTGAGATTTTTCAGTTCTGCTTTTGGGAATTTTACTCAATTAAATTTATCGCTATCTTTTGATTACAAAATTTATATGATATTCCCAACATCTTTTCTCTTGAGAATTTATCTTCTGCAATGAGAAGCTAAATTTTTTAACTAAGCTATTGGGCTTTTCAATTTTACGCTTGTTTGTTAAGTTTGTTGACGGTTAACTGTCAACTGTCAACGTCAAAAGATATGCAAATTAAATGCGTTATAGCTTAGTTTTTGCCGTATAAGTTCTAGCTTTTTTCTCAATTCATGCATCATTTATTAACTTTTTCCCTTGCTCTATATCGTCTAACCTTTCCTCATTTAGGATACCCAAAATAAAATAAAATACAGAATTATATACTTGGTATATTTGCGGATTTTTATTTTTAAGTAATGTTGAAATTACGAAAAATCCACAGTGTAATACAAATTCAAAATACAAAATTCACATATTAAGAAAGTCAGACAGAACAAAGATTTGGGAGGATGTATTTGTCGCATTGTTTTTTTTAAATAATTCTCATAAAGCAACAAATCTTTATTTTATTTCTAGAAAATAAATTGAAGAAGAATGCAGAATTCAGAATTCCAAATCAAGATGCGACGCTTGAGGATTCTCTAAGAGTTGCCATACCGCAGGCTTTACGCTCGGCTATCCGTCAGTCGGACTCCAATTCATACTGAATTCTGACGACTGACGCCTTTATTCTGTTCGATAATTTAAAAAGGATTATAGAGTAAGCTAAAATACAAACCATTTTCTTGTAATGTGCGATCGCCGGATTCAACAAATACTAAAGGAATCCCCCAATCAAGACGAATGCTCAAGCGTGAACCTTGCGACCAACGCAAACCCAAACCAACGGCCGCTAGGGTATTCGGGTCGGGATTCTCTCTGCCAGAGCTGTTCCAACCAACACCAAAATCAACAAAGGGAATGACCTGCAAAGTACTGTCTATCTCGGATAAACGCAGAATCGGTATTTGCACTTCAGCGGAAACAAAAGCCCCATTATCTGTTAACAAAAAATCCTGACGATAGCCCCGAATGCTATCTTGTCCGCCCAAGCCAAATTGTTCTATGGGCAAAAGTCTTTTGGATGTTAATTGTGTATTTAAACGCAATAATAGTAAGGTTTCAGGAGCTAAAAGACGTGCCCACTGGGCTTGTCCTTGCCAAGCAAAAAAACGGCTATCGGGAGGATTTTGATTAATCGTGGCATCCAACGCACCAATGCCCAAGTTAAATTGAGAGCGGAGGGCGATAACTTCACGGCTGTTACGAGAAGTGAATTCTTGAAAAA
This sequence comes from Nostoc sp. 2RC, assembly GCF_014222165.1. NCBI lineage: Bacteria > Bacillati > Cyanobacteriota > Cyanophyceae > Nostocales > Nostocaceae > Nostoc > Nostoc sp. 2RC. Next base: position 9,180 of record NZ_JACKZU010000152.1, on the reverse strand, counting down.
ATCGTAATGCAGATACTCTAGTGCGTCCCTGTTCATCAGCTCCGGGTGAAATTTCCGATGCGGGTACTCCTTCTCTCTGCAAAAAAGACGAAATATCACTTTCCCGTCGGGAAGCTGTTAATCCAATGGCTAATTCTCGTGTGGGAGTTTGAACTATTGGCTGCCGAAAAGTCAGTTCGTAATAACGAGAATCAGATTCAATATCTAAAATTTTGAAAGGAGGTTCAATGACATTGCTTGATGTGATGCCATAGTTGAAGGCAAGGGTGCCGTTGCGGGCATTGAGCGGTAAGGTGTAGCTGGCGTCAAAGGAGTTACTACCATCGGTATTAGCGTAAGCTATACCTAGACTATCTCCCAATCCCAATAAATTAGCTTCGTTCAATTGTAATCGGCGTCGGAAACTACCTACACTAGGCGATCGCCCATTATCTAGAGCTATTTGACTACTAAAGGTTTTTGCTTCGTCAATTTTGACTTCTAACAAACTCACACCCGCGCGCGACCCCGCAGAAAGTTCAGCAGACAAGTTTTTAATCAAAGGATTAAGCCGCAAAAGTTGTAATGCTTCCAACAAGCGTTGCCGATTTAGAGGAGGTGATGTAGCTAGTGCTAGTCGGCTGCGGATATAATTAGGGTTTAACCGCCGAGTACCAGTTATTTGAATGTCTTCTAATTTACCTTCCACCACCTGAATTTGTACCACACCGGATTTGATTGTTTGGGGTGGAATATAGGCACCAGAGGTAATGTAACCATTTTTGACGTATAGCTCAGTTATTTTCGAGCGTGCTTGATAGACTTCGGTGAGGGAAATCGGTCGTTGAGTAAATTCAGCAGTGACTTCAGCTAACTCTTGAGCAGAGAAAACTGTGCTACCAATAACTTCAAACCTTTCAACCACAATAGTTTGAGGAAACTTGTTAGGAATTGGTTGCTCAGGTGTGAGAATTGGAGTCGAGGAGGGAAATAGTTCTGCTGGTGTGGGAAGTTCCTGTGGTACTTCCGGTGAAGAAGGTGGTGGAGTTACAGGTGGTTGGACATCCTGTGGTGGTGGGATTTGTTGCGAGAAGAGGGAATTGTTATTTGGTAGCTGTGTTGTATTTGTAACCTGAGCTTTTGCGGGTGTGGAAGGTAGGCTAACTATAAATACAATTAAGCTCAGTGGTAATACACAGATTTTTGGGATATTAAGTACTTGTGAATCAAAAAATATACTATTATTTATTGTTGTAGAGTAAGCATCTTGCCTATCCATGATTACGGGCGGGCGAGACGCCCACCCAAAATAATTGTATAATTTGTTTCTTAATAAGATTTTAAAGGTATATTTATGAATCATCACACTGGACTATTTTTGAGTCGCAATTATGAAATTATACGGGGATTGTTACAGATGTGAATGTTACTTCATCTTTTACAAATAAAGTTAATATTTGAAAATTACAATTGAAAAGCTAAATTAACGGGGAACAGGGAACAGGGAATAGGGAACGGTGACTGTCTGTGGTGGTGGATTTGAGCAAGCACCAAGACTTTTCGCCTGTAGGCGGGGGACTCAAACCGTCTTAGTGGGGAGAGGGAACGGACGAACCGTTAAGAGTTGCCCGTTAAGAGTTACCTCTCCCGAAGAAAGTTGATTGTTACGGCAGGAAATGGTAATCTGTGGATGCTCTAATGCAAATTCATCTGCGTTTTGTGCGGGCAGTTCATTTTTGGGTAGCTAAGATATTTTGCACAAAGCGATCGCGTCCTGCTGTTTTTGCTTGATACAATGCGCGGTCTGCTGCGGCAATCATTTCTTCCAAGTCAGAATTTGCTTGAGGAATGACTGTGGTAAACCCAGCACTCATGGTTACATAGGGACTAACTTGTGAATTCTGATGAGGAATTGCCAATTTCCGGATAGCATCGCAAATTTTTTCGGCAACATAGGTCACCCCTTCGGTGTCTGTGTTGGGTAAAATTACAGCAAACTCTTCGCCACCATAACGAGCTACCAAATCTCCAGGACGTTTGACAATATCTTTAATGGCTTGAGCAATTTCGATTAGACAGCGATCGCCTGCTCGATGACCATAAGTGTCGTTGTATGATTTGAAAAAATCAACATCGCAAAGAATCAGAGAAAGTGGGTGTTGTTCCCGTTTCATGCGCTGCCATTCTTGGTAAAAATACTCCTCAAAACCCCTGCGGTTTGCAACTTCAGTTAATGCATCGATAGTCACTAATCGCTGCAATTCCAGATTCACAGCTTCGAGTTTTTGTTGTAACTGAGATTGTTGAATTAACCGTTTTACCCGTTGTCGCAAAACTGGCCAGTGAATCGGTTTGGTTATATAGTCTATGGCCCCCACTTCAAATGCCCGATCGACTGATTCTTCATCCTCAAGTCCTGTAATCATTAATACTGGAGTGTGCTTGCTACAGCCAAGAATTTGCAACTGAGTGCAACACTCAAACCCATCCATATCGGGCATGATGGCATCGAGGAGTATAATGTCTGGGTGAAGTTGATTATACATAGTCAAAGCCTCTATGCCATTTTGAGCTTCGACTATTTGATATGCTTCCCGCTCCAAGAAATTGCGTAAAATCATGCGGATAAATGGTTCATCATCAACGATTAAAACTAATGATTTGCTTTCTTGAGGGTTGGCTTTCATTGTCCTTCCTTGGCAAGTTCTTTTTTTAAATCAGTTTTAACTTGTTCATATTCTTGATGTAGGTGTGATATTACCTCTAGGCTGCTTTGGAATTTGTTACTGCGTCCTTGTGCTTCTAATTGCTTGCAAACTTGCGCCAGGGTCATGGCTCCCACAGAAGCACTGCTGGATTTGAGTTGGTGCGCTGTCTTCCATAGAGTTTGGGCATCTTGAGTAGCGATGGCTGTGCTGATATTTTCCACCAGTTTCGGAGCTTCTGTCAGATAACACTCGATCAATTCGGCAAATGCCGCACTATCTCCTCTGAGGATTTTTCGTAAAGAAGCAATAACTTTGGCATCAATTTTAACGCTATTACATGTTTTGTCTTGTTTTTCCTGGAGTATATTACCTGGTGGTGGCGATCGCCAGGACATCATTGGATTTTGGTTAGTTCTTTGCGGTGGACATTTGCTGAGTGCTTGGGCGAGTTCTTCGATTTGAACTGGTTTACTAATGTAGTCATTCATACCAGCAGCTAAACAAGCTTCGCGATCGCCCCGCATGGCGTTGGCAGTGATGGCAATAATATAGGGACGAAAACCAACTTCCCATTGTTGATAAATTCTGCGAGTTGTTTCCAAGCCATCCATTTCAGGCATGTGGACATCCATCAACACTACATCATAGGTCTGTTTTTCCAGCGCCTTCAATACTTCTAGCCCATTAGTTACTACATCTGCCTGATAACTCATTTTTTGCAGCATCAGTAAAGCAACTTTCTGGTTGACCAGTGTATCTTCTGCTAACAGAATCCGCAGGGGCAATTTATATGCTAAATGCGGATCGACGGAGGAAAAATGAGAAGGAGAAATACTGGCTGGAGTCGGCTGATTGACCAAAACACGGGTAAAAACATCATAAAGTTGAGACTGTTTAATTGGTTTGCTCAAAGAAGCAGCAAACTGCACATCACCAAAATCCAGGGAAGTTCCTACTTTACCCAAAGGGTTCAACATTACCAAAGGCAGATTTTCACAGCCAGATTGCTTGCGAATTTGACGAGCCAAGGTTAACCCATCCATTTCTGGCATCTGCATATCCAAAATGGCAATGTCAAACTGCGCTCCCCAAGCAAGTTGAGCTAAAGCTTCTTTACCAGATTTGGCAGCATAAGTTTGCATCTGCCAAGACTCTGCTTGCAAGCTGACAATTGTGCGGTTAGTGAGGTTGTCATCCACAACCAATAGCCGCTTACCAGCCAGCTGTACTAACAAATTGCTAAATTCAGCTTGTTCTTTGACAGGAGCTACCTGGGCTTTAATGGTGAAGTAAAATGTACAACCTGGGGAAGAGGATGATTTTTTACTTTCCCACATAGAACCGGGATTGCCACCAACAAATCCCTGGCTTTCTACCCAAAGAGTGCCCCCCATCATCTGACTGAGGCGCTTACTGATGACCAATCCCAATCCAGTACCGCCATATCGCCGAGTCATGGAGACATCAGCCTGAGTAAAGGGTTGAAATAATCGTTCTATTTTTTCTGGTGCAATGCCAATACCTGTATCTTTAATGGCAAATTGAATTTGGATTGTTGATTGTTGACTGTTGAGACTCGGATTTATTCTCCTTGTCTCCCTTGTCTCCCCCATCTCCCGATTCCCAGTCCCCAATCCCACAAAAAGTACTACTTCTCCATGTTCAGTAAACTTGATGGCATTGTTGAGCAGGTTCATTAAGACTTGGCGCAGACGAGTTAAATCGCCGATGATGTGGGTGGGAACTTGCGGCTCGATGAAATAAGCTAATTCGATATCTTTTTGGGCGGCTTTCGGAGCTAATAAATATATAGCCTGTTCGACACAAGTTCTCAAATCAAAGGGCTGTTCTTCTAATTCGAGTTTGCCCGACTCAATTTTGGAAAAATCTAAAATATCGTTGATGATGGTGAGTAAAGCATCTCCACTACTGCGGACTGTTTCCACGAAATCTTGCTGCTGTGGCGTCAATTCAGTATCCAGCAATAAGCTTGTCATGGCAATCACAGCATTCATAGGGGTACGAATTTCGTGGCTCATCATTGCCAAAAATTCGCTTTTTGCCAGATTTGCGGCTTCTGCCTGACGTTTTGCTCGCTCCAAGGCAAAGTTTTTTAAAGTGAGTTCTTCACGTTGGCGGGTTTCTTGTTCGAGTAAGTGAGCTTGCGCCAAGGCGATACCCAACTGAGCTGCCACTGCTTCTAATAATTCAATTTCATCTTGTGTCCACTGGCGAAAATGGCTACATTGGTGGCAGATTATAGCACCATTCGGTTCTCCTTGGTAAGAAGTGCGGACTGAAAGCATGGATTTTAGCCCAATTTCTCGGCAGGTAAGCTCAGCTCCTTGGAATAAAGGATCGAGGTAAACATCTGGAGAAGGGATGGCACTTTCTTGTGACATCATCTGCTCGGTATGCAGATTGTTATTTATCAATACTTCTAAGTTGAATATCGAGCAGTAATCAGGGAGAAGGTTATACTCTGCGACTAGGGGAATTCGGGGTATGGGTTCATTAATATAGGAATGAATTAAACAGCGATCGACTCGAAATGCTTTGCCAATTTGAGTAGCAGCCGTCTGAAAGATTTTACTTGTATCTAGACTTTGGCGAATTTCTTGGGTAATTTGTTCGAGTAATAAAGTGCGATGTAATTGCCTTTGCAGTGCTTCTTTGGCTCTTTTGTTTTCGGTAATGTCGTGATTGACGCTAATAGTGGCAACAATTTGTCCTTGTTCATCCTGTAAAGATGCTACAGTTGTTTCGCAAATTCCCTGGCTACCGTCTTTGCGAATAAAATTTATTTCTCCCGACCAACGTCCGTGTTGAGTAACTGTTTGTAGAACTTCAGTGGTTAATGTTGCCACTACTTCGGGTTTGTATAAAATAGTTGGAGTTTTACCCAACACCTCGGCTTTAGTGTAGCCAAACATACTTTCAGCCGCAGGATTCCAGTCAAGGATACTTCCTGTTAAATCCGCGATCATCACCCCATCATGGATGTTTTCAAAGGTGAGGGCTTGATGACGCAGATGGACTTCGGCAAGTTTGCGATGGCTGATGTCTGTTTGAATGCCAATGAAGTGACTTAACTTACCATTTTCATCATGAATAGGAGAAATACTCAATTCATTCCAAAACAACACACCATCTTTGCGATAGTTGCGGAGAACCACTTTGCAACTTTTTCCCGCTTTAATAGATAACCGCAGTTCATCAAGTGCCGATTGTTCGGTATCTGGCCCTTGCAAAAATCGACAGTTTTGTCCAATTACATCAGTAGTACTGTAACCCGTTATCTGCTCAAAAGCTCGGTTAACATAAATAACTGGATTAAATGCCAGTCTGGCATCAGTAATAATAATTCCATTATTAGTAGCTGCAAGTGCCCTTTCCCTCAGTCTCAAGGTTTCTTCAACCAGTTTTAAATCACTAATGTCAAACATAAACCCCCTCAGCATCGTAGGGGTTCCGGCTTCCTGAACTACGCTAAAAATGCATCGCAGCCAAATAACTCGCCCATCGGCTGCCAACATCCGGTATTCTAATTCCTGATTTTCGCACCTATTACTTGCTTGTTGACATAAATTAAAGGTTTTTTCCCAGTCATGTGGATGTAGATGATTAATCCAAAAATTTTCCTCGTACCACTCGGCTATTGGATAATTTAGTAAGTCTACTGCTTGCGGCCCCACGTAGATAAATCGCCAAGTTTTTAGGTCTAATTCCCAAGGAATAACTTTGACCGTTTCTAACAGCTGCCGCAGACGATTTTCACTTTCACGGAGGGTAATTTCCATCTGTTTTTGTTCAAAAATCCGATGGACTAACTCCTGATTTATTGCTGTTATCTGGCGATTAGTCGCTCTCATTATCAGAACAAAATAAATTGATAATGTCACTGTGCTGGTAACCAATAACCCAGCAACAGATAATCCAACAATCATCATCAATTGTGTTAATGACCCCGTAATTGGTAGCGAGAGTTTTTGCCAGAGTAATATTACGCAAATTGAGACTAAAATCCCTAGCAAAAGTGCTAGGAATTTTCGTTTGCGGCAAAATTTGACAGCTTTGAACCAATTACGTTGGTGCTGTTTGACCACTTATTAACCCTCCAGCACTTTCAGGGCTTTTTGTGCTAACTTTCACTTTTAAGTAATCTAAAATATCGATGGCAAGGGGGCAATTACCGAATTTTTTGCAAGTAAAGTAGTTATATTTTGAGGGAAAACTTGATTGATGACTGATGAATGTTGACTGATGACTGTTGAATGTTAAGCGTGTACCTTGTCTAGCTGTTCCCTTGTGTTGTTTGTTGGTTACAGCAATTTTGAAGTCAATAGACCGCCTTGTAGCGTTGCACAGCTAGCTGTACGCTTCTATGGGGGATTAGATGAAAAATGCTGTAATTCCAGAATTTTGAAGCGAAGCCTGGATTATAGTCTAGGGTTGTGACATTTTAGCCAGTATTTTTGTCTCTGATCGCTTGTTATACTCACGTTACTCTCAAACAGAATATTCTTCCTCGTAATCTCCCCTGAAGTTGGGATTGCTTCCCTACACTCGGTTTCGGTCGCAATGACAATATCGGCGTTGCGTAAGTCCTAAAACTTATTAAGTAGTCATCAGTCATTACTCATCACTCATCAGCCAACACCCAACCCCATTTCCAAAACAGAGAATGCACCCAGAAAAACTAAGATTTATCGGATGGAGGAAACCTCCATCCAAAAGTTTAAAAACAATCTGTAATTTAAATCACAGCTGCTTCGCGTTGACAATCAAACACAACTACGAAAGAAGCGTTTGGAATCTCCTGACGCAGGTGTTGTATGTAACCATCGGCATCAGAACGACTGCGGAAACGAGCAACAATTTCGCGTTGTGTATCAGGAAGTAAACGAGCGATCGCCCAAGAATTTAGGCGCTCTTTGTAAGCAATACTCTGATTTCCTGACTTGGAAGCTTGATATTCAGTATTTTCTGACATAATTATGTTTTCCGTATGAAGTTTCATGAAGGGCGTTAATTAGCTTCTAGGTAGGAATGCACTAACGCTTTTTTTTTAAGCTGCTGCCACCTTGTTATTCGATTATTTATAAATTGTCAATACTGAGAGCAATATTTAAAACAAACAAAGTTTCAAATTTCAGGTATTTATGTACTTAAAAGCTTTAATTTACAAGAGTTTCTAGAATTAAACAATCCTCAAACAAAAACCCAAAAAGAGTATTAATAAGCAAACTGTACGTACTTCAAAATAAAAAATACCCAATTAATTCTTGTGGGGCGCACTTTTGAGCCTACTCCCCAAGTAGTGATACTACTGATTTCAAAAAATAATTTTGCAAATCGATACACGTAAGTAGAATCTGTATCAGTAGTCAAATATCAAATAAATCCCAAAATTAAGAACTCCAAAAAATAAGTTATTCCAGTTAATGCGTTGACTGTTGACGGTTCACAGTTAACAGTCAACAATCAAAACCAAACACCATCCTTTTGAAAAGTGGAATTAGCTAAATTAGGGCTACTACACTTATTTATCTAATAGGGATTCAAATTCAGCTTGTAAAGCGGTTATATCAGCCAACCTTGTGACTAATAAATTATCTTTCCCAGCATTAGTTAAAGATGCTTTCCAATAACGAATGCTATCTGAGTTATTTACCCAAAACTGAATCACTGTATCTACAACTCTATCCATATTCCAACCACGTTGTGTTGGAACTGATTCTATAGATTTGAGAAATGTATCTAGCGTACAGTTGTGCATTCCCAAATATTCCACGCCTTGGCGTGATGGTTGTTGCCAAATTTGTTGTTGTTGATTAAAAAACTGTAAAAGTGGAGATACTCCTACAATATCAAAAGTGTATTTCATAGCAATCCTCCCAGTTTTTAATTACTACAGTGAAATTTGTATTCTTAAAATAATGTCTGATAAACACCCAAGCCATCTTAAAAAAGTGCGATTTGTGTCTATGTCGTAGGTATGAAAAGAAAAATCCTAACTCAAAATGCCTTTAGGGAGCTAGTTAAACTACCTGATTGATTAATCATTCGCACAAAAATTAACTGGATAATTCGGATGAATCACTCCTCAAGTTTTGATTATTAAATTTTAGTGACAATTTAGCACTTGCAAGCCGAGAGTGCTAAATTAGATCTAATTGTTAGACCTGTTATTAATGAGTTTCAGGCATAAAATTCAGGATTATATATAATTTTAATAATTATTTAATAAAATATCTGGATAAATTCAAAAAATTAACTAGAAATTAAATTGATGGAATTTTGCAGGTGAAGACGGCTACCAGATTCTTCTGCTCTCACTTGTTGTGACTTAAAAGACTCAGCACTTTTAGTGCTTGGATAAAAAGGTGGTGATTCGTTTTTGCACTCTTGTGGTCAAAGTGATGCATCTTCATTGGAGAAAGGGAAAATACCAAACCTTTCCCCCTTTCCCCTTTCCCTTTTCCCCTTTCCC